>CAZLJB010000001.1:0-40966 GCA_964559195.1 uncultured Anaerolinea sp.
CGACGATTGGCTCACGTTGCTGGGCTACCCGCCAGATTAACCTGGCTTTGCAAGTTCTTTTTATCATTGAGTAATTACATCCTACCCGCTCTGCCGGGGTTACTTCGTTACCACCGGACCACAGTCCGTCGCATAATTTGTAAAGGTCCTATGTCCATTTTTTGAGCATTTCTGAACCGTGCCAAAAAACACTTTGGAGTGATGGCTATTTTGTGTGTTCAAGCGGAAATGCCAGCCGTGAAACAATTGAGAAATATATTCAAAGTCAGGGCTAACAGAAAAGACAAGACCCCGCCATTCATCCGCTAGGCTGAAGACCGTAGCGGTTTTCTGTCGGAGTTTTATATAAACGGAAAAATGGAACACCGACTTTGTGTCATGCATATTGATGCCGAACAAGATGCTGAAGCCATCCGAACTGAACTCAGGTCCAGACTAAATATTCCAGAAATTCCATTATATATATTGCCACCAGCAATTATTGTACACGCCGGCCAAAAGCACAAAAGCACTGGCAGTCGGGTTCTTTGCTTAGTTGTGTTATAATTTGTAGGCTATTTTCTCAAACCCCCACGAATTTAGTGGTTATTTCCCCTCTATGGGTCTATTTGAAGGAGAACGATTATGTCTGGACACAGCCATTGGGCAACCATTCGCCGCAAAAAGGGTGCGGCTGATGCCAAGCGCGGGCAAGTTTTTACGCGCATTGCGAAAGAAATTGTAATGACCGCAAGAAGTGGCGGCGGTGACATTGGCAGCAATTTCCGGCTTGCACTGGCAATTGAAAAAGCTCGAGCAAGCAACATGCCAAAAGACAGCATCGAACGTGCCATTAAACGCGGCGCTGGCGAGGACAAAGACGCAACTGCCTTTGAAGAATTCACCCTGGAAGGTTACGGCCCACACGGTTCTGCTATCATGGTTGACTGTGTAACCGACAACCGCAACCGTACTGTGGCTGATATACGTCACGCTTTCAGTAAAAATGGTGGAACCATGGCCGAAGCTGGCGCAGTCGGCTGGCAATTTGAGCGAAAATCATACTTCTCCTTTCCAGTCAGCCAGCTTTCTTATGACAGGGCCTTTGAGCTTGGGATTGAAGCCGGGGCGGACGATGTTCAGGAAGACGGCGAAAATATCGAGATAATTGCTCCTGTGGAAGCCTTCAAAACCCTTAGCGATGCCCTTCGCAGCGCAAAAGTTACTCCAGATGATAGTGGTCTCCGATTGCTTGCCAAACAAGACCTCGAGTTGGATGTTGATGCCATTCTTCAGGTATTAAGAGTTGTCGAAACCATTGAAGAAATGGATGACGTACAAAACGTTTTCCACAATCTAAAAATCTCCGAAGAAGCCCTGGCCGCTCTCGAAGAAGAAGAATAAATCAATCGGGGCAGGTCTGGGACCTGCCCCGATAATTTTTATGCCACTAGTCCTTGGTATTGATCCCGGCACAGCCACGATAGGCTATGCCATCGTGTACGATTTACCGGATGGCGGCTGTCATGCCGTCGATTACGGAGTTATTACCACGCCAAAGCAGGATACCGCTGCTGTGCGCCTGGTTCAAATTTACGAACAAATCAACAAAATCATTAACATCCACCATCCTGATTCAGCCGCAGTTGAAAAATTGTTCTTCCAGAGAAACATCACCACTGCCATCGCTGTTGGGCAAGCTCGCGGTGTAGTCATGTTGGCTCTCGCACAAGCTGGCTTGGAAATTGGTGAATATACTCCGAATGAAATTAAACAGGCCGTTACCGGCTATGGCGCGGCCGATAAACGTCAGGTGCAGGAAATGGTGCGAGTACTTTTATTACTTGATAAAATCCCAAAACCCGATGATGCGGCAGATGCCCTGGCAATCGCAATAACCCATCTGAACACAAGGCGATATTAATTATGATTGCTTCCTTACGCGGCGAAATTACCCAAATCGAAGAAAATGCATTAGTTTTGGAAGTGTCCGGTGTCGGTTTGCGAGTCTTTGTGCCCAAACCACTGCTTTCAAAATTTACCACCGGCGAAATCATTCTTCTTCAAACTCATCTAGTCGTCCGGGAAAATGATCTTTCCCTTTATGGCTTTGAAACCAGCAGTGATCGCCAGCTTTTTTTGACCTTACTCGGAGTGGATGGGGTAGGCCCCAAAATGGCCCTCTCTGTACTTTCGACATTGACATTGGATGCCGTTCAACGAGCTGTGTTTTCAGAAGAACCCGATTTATTAAGCCGCGTTCCAGGTGTTGGGAAAAAAACTGCCCAGAAAATGCAGCTTTATCTCAAAGACCGGCTCAAACCCGTCACAGGCTTGGAAAAATTTGCGAGTATGTCTGAAGCAGATTCAGAAGTTTTGGCGGCTCTTACAGCACTCGGCTATTCTGTTATCGAGGCACAATCAGCGTTGCAATCTCTTCCAAAAGATTCACCAGATGTGGTTGAAGAAAAATTAAGATTGGCATTGGGTTATTTTCAATAATGTTTTTTACTCGTAGACATTGATCGATTTCATCAACCATCTTTCTAAAATTGTGGAGTAACACCATGCTTAACAAAACAATTGCTTTTATAGGTCCTGGCGCAATGGCAGAGGCGATGCTCAGTGGGCTGATCAGGAAAAACCTGGCTTCGCCAGAACATTTGCTGGTATCTGGCCCTCGTTCAGAACGCAGTCAACAACTCCATGAGAAATATGGTGTCCAACCCTTCCTCGATAACGCCGCTGCTGCAGCCCAGGCTGACGTAGTCGTTCTTTCCGTAAAACCTCAACGCTTGACCAATGTAATGGATAACCTGAAAGGGTCCATCCGAAAAGATGCACTCGTTCTTTCCATTATTGCAGGAGCAACGCTTCGAAAGATCAGTCGAGGCCTTAATCATCACACAATTGTGCGATCGATGCCAAATACCCCAGCTCAAATTGGCGAGGGTATTACAGTCTGGACCATCTCGGCAACCGTTACAGATGAGCAAAAGGAAATCGCACGTGCAATTTTAGGAGCTCTTGGACAGGAAGTTTTCGTTGAAGATGAACATTATCTTGACATGGCCACTGCCCTTTCTGGGACCGGTCCTGCTTATGTGTTTATGTTCATGGAAGCCATGATTGATGCGGGTGTACATATGGGCTTTCCACGAAGGATCGCAGAACAACTCGTTGTCGAGACTATCCGTGGTTCAGTGGATTTTTACCAAACTAACGAAGTCCATGTTGCCGCACTGCGCAACCAGGTCACATCACCCGGTGGGACATCTGCAGAAGCACTTTATTATCTAGAAAAGGCAGGCTTTAGAACAGCAATTTCCAGGGCAATTTGGGCTGCCTACCAGCGATCGCTTGAATTGGGCAAGGAACAGCCTGTCCATATCCCAGAATCTCATACAAAAGAAGATGATAATTAGTCAATAAAGTATTTCTTTTGGCATATAAAAGCCATGCAACTAATTTTGAGAGGAAAACATCATGCAATGGATCACTCGTTCGCACGTTCATGTCGATCGCGTAGCCTGTCCCTGGCTCATCACCCGCTTTATTGATAATGAGGCTGAATTTCTTTTCGTTCCTACCAACCAAATTGAAAAAGTTGCCCTTGAAACCGGCGCAATCCCTTTTGATGCTCCCGGAGTGGAGCTTGGGCACCATGAAAATCGCTGTTCCTTCGAATCGATCATCCAAAAATACAATTTAAAAGAACCAGGACTACTCAGGTTGGCAAAAATCATCCACGCGGCAGATATTAGCGAGGATATTGATAAAGACCCACTCGCACAAGGGCTGGAAGCAATTGCAAGCGGTTACAGCCTGCGATTTCCAGACGATATGGAAAATATTGATCGGCAATTTGATATATACGACTCCCTGTATGCCTGGTGCAGAATGGATGTAGCCAAAAAATGATCCAAAAAAAGCGAGACTTCAACGTACTCTTTGCAACTAGGATCATACGTTTGTTTTGTTATGGATTTCTTTCAGTCATCTTAGCGCTGTATCTGGCGGATACTGGCATGTCCGAAAGTCAGATTGGGCTGTTATTCACCATGACGTTGGTGGGTGATGCAGGAATTTCTCTCTGGCTAACTACTTCCGCAGACCGGATTGGACGAAAACGCACTCTCCTGGTTGGCGCACTGCTTATGGCGGGTGCTGGCATTGTCTTTCTGATGACCAATAACACAATCATTTTGATGGCGGCCGCCATTATTGGTGTGATTAGCCCCAGCGGTAATGAGATCGGCCCATTTCTTGCCATCGAACAAGCTGGTCTGACCCAGATTATCTCTGATGAAAAACGAACCCAGGTATTCGCCTGGTACAACCTGGTTGGCTCTTTCGCAACCGCCACAGGTGCTTTATGTGGCGGTTGGCTGGCCCAGATACTACAATCTCAGGGCATGAGTGCCGGTTCGGCATACCGGGTAGTTTTAATGGGTTATGCTGCAGGTGGCTTCATTTTATCCATTTTATTTCTCTGGTTAACTTCTTCCGTAGAAGTTACGCCAACAAGCAACCCCGAAACCCCACGCATTTTTGGACTGCACAAATCACGCAATGTAGTATTAAGATTAAGTGCCCTCTTTGCCCTAGACGCTTTCGCAGGTGGCTTGATTGTCCAAAGCATGATCGCATACTGGTTCCATGTAAAATTTGGGATTGAATCAGGGATATTAGGAAGTATTTTCTTTGGCGCTAACGTCCTGGCTGGTATTTCTGCCCTGCTGGCAGTCAGAATTTCTCAAAAAATTGGACTTATTAACACCATGGTTTTTACCCACATCCCTTCAAATATCCTGCTGATGTTGGTACCTATCATGCCAAACCTGCCACTGGCGATTGGTGTATTGATGTTACGCTTTAGCATTTCGCAAATGGATGTGCCGACCCGCCAGTCTTATACAATGGCAGTCGTTTCACCGGATGAACGCTCAGCAGCTTCGGGGGTTACAGGCATTGCCCGATCGGTTGGCGCTTCTCTGTCACCCGCACTGACAGGCATTTTCTTCAGCATTCCAGGCTTGTTCAGCCTTCCATTTTATTTATGTGGCAGTTTGAAAATTGTTTATGACTTACTTTTATATCGCAGTTTCCAAACTATGAAACCTCCGGAAGAAAGTAATTAATGATAATTTTTTTAGTTGGGCTGGGTGGAGTGCTTGGTTCAATGGCTCGTTAGTTGACCCACAAATGGGACACTCTCTCCCAAAATATCAATTTTAAACGGTATCCTTTCTCGTTTCGTGTTAATTAACTCGTCTGGACATGATAATCACATGCATCGCTCTTTCCAAAGTGCGAACTTGGATGTCATCATCCCCATATCCCCGCCGGTCTGGTTGCATTGGAATAAATCTCAGAAAATTCTATCGGGCAGAAAAGAAATAATAATCCGATAGCACTCCAGTTTTTCCGACCTGAAAGACCTGATTAATAATGTCACTTATAACTGTTTCAAACCTGACTAAATCCTTTGGACACCGCGATATTTTCGCTGGTTTGTCCTTTGGCGTTGAAAAAGGAGCCAGGCTGGGTGTTGTTGGTCCAAATGGAGTCGGTAAAACATCTCTCCTGCGTATCCTGGCAGGTGAAGACGAAGCTTCATCCGGAAACATACACCGGGCTCGAGGCGTGCGTCTGGGTTATCTTCCCCAAGAAGCCGATTTTCAAATGTCCGGATCGCTTTGGGATGTTTGCGAATCAGTTTTTGCTGACATCATTGAACAACAAGAAGAACTGAACCGGCTCGAACACCAAATGGCCAATAATGACCCCGATATCATAGAAAAATATGGCGCTTTGCAGCACGAATTTGAAAGACGCGGTGGTTACACCTATCAAACCCGCATCCGGCAGGTTCTAACTGGCCTGGGATTTGATCAAGAAAACTATACACTCAGCCTTGACCACCTCTCTGGCGGTCAAAGGACCCGCGCTTTCCTGGCACGACTCTTGCTCTCAGACCCGGATTTATTACTACTAGACGAACCAACCAATCACCTCGATATTGCAGCAGTCGAATGGCTGGAAGGCTATCTGAGCAAATGGGAAGGCGCCGCTATCATTGTTTCTCACGATCGTTATTTCCTCGACAAAGCTGCCAACGGAATACTTGAAATGACTGCGGCAGGGATCGAGGAATATCGCGGCAATTACAGTCATTATCTTCGCCAACGACAGGAACGCTGGGAACGTCGTTTTGAAGTTTTCGAGAGTGAAAAAGGAAAACTTGTCAAGGACCTGGAATATATCAAAAAGAATATTGCCGGTCAAAACACGCTACAAGCTAAGGGAAAGCTAAAACGCCTGACTCGCGTTGTTCAAGCAATTGAACAGGTCGGGATGGATGCTTTCGCTAATTCAAGCTGGGCGCAGTTGGGCGTGGATACAACCACCAGCGCCTTCAGCGTAGACGAAGCCGATCGACGAGTTCGAGCACTACACTTACCCAATATTCGGCCACCTCAATTACACCTGCATTTACGTGCAGAGAAACGTTCTGGAGAATTGGTCATCCGCACGCGTGATCTTGAAATTGGCTGGCCTGAAAAATCCTTATTTTTTACTCCCGATATTGAACTTCGCCGCACTGATTGCGCAGCACTGATCGGACCCAACGGAGCCGGAAAAAGCACCTTTCTTAAAACCATCCTGGCACAACTTCAGCCGCGACAGGGCGAAGTACTCCTGGGAGCCAGTCTTCATATTGGCTATTTTGCCCAGGCCCATGAAGGTTTAAATCCTGCAAACAGCCTGATTCAAGAAATACAGAGTGCAGCACCAAACATGCTCGCTACAGATGCACGGCAATATCTTGGTAAATTCCTTTTTAGCGGGGATGACGCCTATAAAAAAGTTGAAGTACTTTCCGGCGGTGAACGAGGGCGTCTCGCTCTTGCCAAGCTGGCTCTCGAAGATACCAACCTGCTCCTGCTTGACGAACCCACAAATCACCTCGATATTCCTTCCCAAGAAATTCTCGAGCAAGTTTTGGAAGCTTATGAAGGTACAATTTTACTTGTTAGCCATGACCGCTATCTGGTCGATGCCCTGGCAACCCAGGTCTGGGAAATTAAACCGGATGATTCAACCTTATCAATATTCAAAGGCACATATTCACAAATGCGCGATGAGCGTGATCGATTGGAAGCCCTTGGCACCCAGGATGAAACTAATTTACGCCAGGTCGAGGCGCCTCGCAAACCTGTAGCCGGACGTGACCCAGGTATAAAAGAAGAACGTCGTCGCCTTGCCCGACTACAGGAACTCGAGAACTTGATCGCCAATCTTGAGTTAAGACTGGCCGAGATAAGTAGAAATCTGGAAAACCGCCTTGTCAGCCCATCAGAAGTAGTAAAACTGGGGAACGAATACCAGATGGTGCAGAAGGAAATGGACATGAAACTCACCGAATGGGAAAGTCTTCAAAAATAGCCAGCCTCAATGCAATCTGCATCTGGCTGGCTATCTTAATTGTTACGAAATAAAATTAAGTACTTTTAACTAATTTTCGTGAATGTCATCCATTGAAATAATATCTTCCGCAGGTTCAATGTGCGTACTGATCACTGCTTCTCCCAAAATGGCGCGAATATCGCCTTCAAAATCCTCTGCAACATGATGAGCATCATGGACGGTCCACTCGCCTGGAACAAGCATGTGAACGGATATAAACCGGCGCGAGGCCGCCTGGCGAGTTCGCAAGGCATGGAATATGATATTTTTTTGCCTGTATTTCGCCATCACAGATTCGACAGCTTCCCGCTCATTTCCGGGCAAGGAAATATCCATTAATCCGTCGACAGAACGGCGTACCAAACCAATCCCAGTCCAGACAATATTTACTGCAACAATCAAAGCAACTACTGGATCTAGCCGTTCCCAACCAGTGATAGAAATCAAGATAATGCCGCCAATCACACCGACTGAAGTCCAAACATCTGTCATTAGATGTTGGGAATCGGCTTCAAGCGTTATCGAATTATTCTTTTTCCCTGCTGTCATCAGGATACGCGCAACTATAAAATTAATAACAGAAGCACCCACTGAAACAACCACGCCAATTCCAACCTGTTCCAATGGACGCGGACTGAAAATTCTCTCAATAGCCGTAAATGCGATTCCACCAGCGGCAACCAGGATTAAGATACCCTCGACCACACTGGCGAAATATTCGGCCTTGGTGTGCCCAAACGAATGATCGTCATCCGCAGGGCGAGCAGCAATTGTTAACATCCCCAATGCCATGATCGCACCCAGCAAATTGACAATCGACTCGACCGCATCAGATAATAGGCCAACCGACCCAGTCAAAAAATAGGCAACTGACTTCAGGATAATTGTCGTCACTGCTGCAGCTATCGAAAGCCAAGCAAAACGAGTCAAAGATGATCTTCCATTTGCAATAATGGCTTCTTTATTCATTTCACCCTTCCACAACTCTTGCTAAATTTGAATTTTTAAATTATACACCATTCGTTACTACAAATTTTTCCGACGCACCAAAGAATGTAAATACGACCAAATAGACAGCCATCGGTGTTTTATGTATCTTGGTTTGCAATCCTGAGCGGAGGCTGTCCATGGTTTCCAGCAAAAATTTGTTCTCCGCGAAACATTTCCAACAAGGTTTTTCGGGCTGCGTTCCGACATTGGAGTCACATTTTTGGAATAACAATCACTTGTTCTGTCCCTGCCATGGCAAGATAGATACACGAAATAGATTTTACCAGGTAAATAAATCATAAAAGCTATGCTCACTCCCCGTGCATCCGAACCATCAAACGTACAGGAAACACCGCAAGGCTGGCGACTTCAAATTCCTTCAGATCAAACAACCAAATACCACCTTGCTCAATTGGATAATTACAAGAGACTACCACGAAGATTTTTCCTAAACCAATCTCCTTCAAGCCTCGACCTTATTTGCCGGGCTTCAAAAAACGATATACCCGGTACCTGGGGGTTCGGTTTTTGGAATGACCCTTTCACCCTATCAATTGGTCTTCGCGGTACCGAACAACGCCTGCCAGTATTGCCTAACGCCAGCTGGTTTTTTCACGCATCACCAGAAAACCATTTATCATTTCACAAGAACTTTCCTGGTAGCGGCTTTATGGCACAAACCTTTCGAAGTCCTAAAATACCTTCCAGCCTGCTACTACCCGCTGGATTGGCTGCGCCGTTCTTATTTATAAAAAGGATCTCAAAATTATTCCGCTCCTTTGCCGGGAAAATAATTGCTGAGGACAGCAAACTACTGCAGATTAACACCACTCAATGGCATGCATATAACATCTCTTGGGATTCAACCGAAGTCCGGTTCTGCATTGACGGAGATATTGTATTTAAAACTTCTGTCAGTCCACAAGGGCCTTTGGGAATCGTAATTTGGATTGACAATCAATTCGCGGCCTGGAAGCCCAATGGAATTGTTAGCATGGGGGCCATTTCTAGACATACACCGGCCTGGCTTGAAATCAAACAGATAACAATAAATTCCAGTAAATAATAATTTAAACAAATAATCCCACCTTCCACAATATTTCAAAGCAAGTGATGCGCCTTTCATCGAAATATTATTACGCCCAGCGCAAATAAAAGCGAAAAAATAAGCGCCAGCTGAGCTGTTCCACCCAGGGTCTGGTTGAGCTGTCGACCTTCGGAATTTATGAATTCGCGGTAAAGATTATAAGCCTTCGGTAAAGACAACCATGAAAGTAAAGGTCCCAGGGAAGTAAGTCCTGATAACCACAATCCGAATGGTACCAGGTAAGCGAAGGTCAGGCACAGCAAATACTCCTTGTACATTGCATTTTTCCCCAATAATACCGCCATTGTGCGTTTATTTGCGGCTGTATCAGTCATTAGATCGCGAGTATTGTTGACTACCAATATGTTTACGATTAGCAAACCCACCGCAAGTGAAGCCCAGGCGACAACCGGGGTAATCAATCCAGATTGGGCATAATATGACCCGCAAACTGCTGCAAAACCAAATGATAATAAAACAAATACATCCCCCATTCCATAATACCCATAAGGAAAAGGGCCGCCGGTGTATGCCAGAGCAGCTGCCATGATTACCAAACCGAGTACCAAAATAGGCCATCCACGCAGCCAGGTCAGATAAAGACCCAGCAAACCAGCCATAACAAAAATAATGATTATCCCGGATCGCATCTGTGAAGGAGAAATTAATCCTGCTGCAGTAACACGAGTTGGGCCGAGCCGATCAGGCGTATCCGAGCCACGTTCGTGGTCGAACAAATCATTGGATAAATTCGCACCTATTTGCATCAAGAGTGAAATTAACAAGCACGCGAGTGCTGATGGTAAATGAAAGACACCATCCCGAAGCGCAAAAGCAATCGCTAATAAAACTGGAGCGGCGGCGGCAGGCAGGGTCCGTGGACGGGCAGCCATTATCCATGCAGTAGAAAATGATAAAGTTGTTGGTTCCATGTATTTTCCGATTACCCAATTTCCTTTGTTTTGCGAACGGCCCGGAAAATAAAATTTGTAACCAAACCCGGGTCACTATCTCGAAATTAAACTCAGACGCAATCCATGCAAAATTTATTGCCAGAATAAACTGAAACCCTATTTATCTCAACCTGTTCAACTTTAACAGCTAGCCAACTTTAATATTTATTACTTCTTCATCAGCTGAGAATAAATTCGGAGATTAGGGACCCTGGATGAGCAAGACAGCAGCCCTGCTCATCCAGTAAATGTGCTAGGGGATCAGGTTTAGTGTCGCTTCAGCATCCTTGTTAACTGAATTAGAATTCCACCACATCGGATAATATTGGATATTGCGCCAAAGATCTATCATGTCTGCATAGTGTGGGTGATATGCATGACCAGATTGCCCGGTAGTGTGAACTGTAACCGAGTTATTTAAATCATTCAGATCTACAATCATGCGCATCGAAGGCAACCAGTTAACTTCATAAGACGCATAAATATCCCATCCGGTAGCATTAACGATTGATTCTCCTCCGTTGGTTGGGTATGGTCCACGATTGAATAAATTCTCAATCGGAGCTATTCCCGATTTTCCAAGGGTTCCATTCCGGAAAGTCGCAAAGTGCAAATCACCCCACCTCCATTTGCTGATGTCAGATCCAAATTTAGCCTGACATTCCTGACATTTTACAGCCTCCGCAAAAGCCCTCGCAAATATATCGTCACGGGTCTCAACTTTATCGGGGGTTGTTTTGTCATCCCACCAGGGTGAATCGGGTTGCGTCACAAGATTACGCATAATTTCATAAGTACGTGAACCTCCGGAGGGCTGATAATCATCGGGAATATTTTCATCTTTGAAAGTCCCTGCCACCAGATCCCACCAAAAAGCTTCGAACAAGGCTGCTGGCGCCGAATTCATGGTTTCCTGATAATCCCAATTGGCCAGGTATTGATCCCGAATTTTCGCCAGGGCTGGATCCAGATTCACTTTATTTAGAATGGGAATCATTGTCTCCGCATTTAAACTTTTATCATCACCCTGCATTTTCTGGAAATATTGTATATCAATTTTTCCCGGCGCCTGCTGGATCATATCAACAATACGCTGTGCGCGAAAACCATAATCCCAATCCGTACCGACCAGGTATTTATAATCCGCAGGAGGTACCTGGTTATTGGCGGTCACGATATATCCAGAAGGAGGATTGAAAACATAGGGATGTTCTTCAAATGGAATATAACCTGTCCATTCATATTCGCCTGTCCAACCTGGCACCGGCAACCGGCCATCGCCCTTTGCGCGAATGGGAACATTTCCAGGCATTTGATAACCGATGTTGCCATCCAGGTCTGCGTAAATTAAATTTTGAGCTGGCACCACAAAATCACTGGCTGCTTTGCGGAATTCCTGCCAATTTTGAGCTTTGTCGAAGCCCCAAATCGCTTTAAAAACCGAGCCTGGTTCAAGAGCTGTCCAGCGCAGCGCAATCGCATAGTTTTTAGGCAAATCAATCCCAACGCGATCCTTAAAAGCTGTCGCAGTTGGAGTGACAAAATTCTTCAATGGTCCGTATGCATCAGAAATAATCGGACCATGCCGGGTAACACGTACCTGAAGTTCAACGGGTTGGCCACCCCCAATCTTGATCGATTCGGTATGGACTTCCATATCAACCCACTTGCCCATATATTCATACTGATTAGAATTGGCAGGGTTTATTTTTTCTACAAATAAATCCATAACGTCCGGACCTGTATTTGTAAAAGCCCATGCTATTTGATCATTATGTCCGATGACAACTCCTGGCACGCCAGCAAATGAGAAACCAGCCACTTCAAACGGGCAGTCGGGACCCTTTGGTTCGCAATGCAACCCTATCTGGTACCAAATCGATGGCATCTGAATACTCAAATGCGGATCATTGGCCAACAGAGGCTTACCAGTAGTGGTCAATTTCCCCGAAACAACCCAATTATTTGATCCAATCGATGCGCCTGCCTTCCCTAATACCCCATCTAGTGATGCCAGTTTACTGGAAACATAATCCAGATCAGACACTGACATCCCGGATGTAGAATCCGGGGCCAGTCCTGACACACCTGCAGTGGGCAAACCACTTAGATCACCAATTTGAGGAACAACAATAGGGTGGTCTGACGGGTAAGGAGGAAATAAGTCATTCACCTGTTGAGGGCTTAGAGTTTTCATTAAAATCGCACGTTCAATCTCAGCCCCCATATTGCCGCGTAAATCCCAAGCCATAGCTTTGGCCCAGGTCAGCGAATGAATTGGAGTCCATAATTCCGGTTTATAAGACGGTGTCAACAATCCAAGAATACCATATTCCAGACTAAGTTTTGTTCCGTCATGGTCTGCCAAATAAGCGTTGACCCCGTCAGAATATGCAAGAAGAATTGAGCGGGATTCAGGGTCCAGGGTTTCAAACTCTTTTTCGGCTATTTGTCTCCACCCGAGCGTACGCAAAAAGACATCCGTGTCCAACTGGCTTTTCCCGAACATTTCAGAAAGCCTTCCGGATCCTATGTGTCGCCAAAAATCCATTTGCCAGAAACGATCCTGGGCGTGAATATAACCCTGCGCCATAAATAAATCATGCAGACTGGCAGCATAAATATGCGGGATGCCCATTTGATCTCGCACAACCTTCACTACACTATTCAAACCGGTTAACTTCAACTCTCCGCTGGTCTGGGGAAAAGAAGCCTTGATTACGGCATTACCAGCCAGTCCTCCCAGAATGGCAAGTAATACCAGCACGATGATGAACGCTGTCAACAACTTTCTTATTTTTAGTGGCATACCTTCTCCTTTGAAATATTTGGTGCGATTATATACGAATGTTTACCAACTATTTACATTCCATTAATCTAGCGTTTACTTGAATAGGATATAATAGGTAAAATTATACGAATAAAAGGAAAAAATGTTAAATATTCTAGATGATCAAATAACAAGTTTCAATAGTTGGGAACAACTACAACAACCCGTTCATGGTGCCAGTCAGCACGCCGATACGCTCCGTCTTCTCGCTGCACTTGATGAGGGTTGGCAAATCCAGGAAGTCGCCAATTACCTTGCCCATGGTCACAACGCAGAAGGACGGGGGTATTTAATCACACTTTACCATTCTCAACGAAGACTCACCCGCGAATGGAACGTAGCCCTAAGCTCTAGCATGAATGCCCTTCTGGCTTTTGAAGGTATTCCGGATATAAGCGCCTAATAAACTGGGAGTTTTTGGTTAAAAAAAGGCTCCCGCGTGGAGTTTTTTGCTTTAAAACCACTTGTTATTCAATTCGGCCCATAAAGTGTTGTAAAATACAAACGATTATTCAATATATAAAGTGTCCTTTCCCTTTTATTAAAATTGGTTCATTTATCACATAATCGTGAAGCTGGCAACTGAATAGGAGAATACATGGATAAATATCGAGTCGAGCCTGGAAAAAAAATCAACCTGAAGGATTTTAATCCTGATGATAACAGCCAGTTCTCTGGCGGAAAAAAGGATGGGATAAGCAAATTAGCAGAACTCACTAAGAAGCTCGATGGTCTCCAAGAACTGCTATACGCAGAGCATCAACACAAAATACTGGTAGTTTTACAAGCCCGGGATGCAGGGGGCAAAGACGGCACGATTCGATCCGTTTTCAGTGGTGTCAACCCCCAGGGAGTCCGGGTGACAAGTTTCAAAATACCCACAGAACAAGAAAGAGATCACGATTTCCTATGGCGAATCCACCAACAAACACCCGGAAATGGAGAACTGGTGGTATTTAATCGCTCACATTACGAAGATGTACTTGTCGTAAGAGTTCACAAATTAATTACCAAAGATACATGGAACCGACGATATACCCAAATAAATGAGTTTGAAAAATTACTGGCAGATGAAGGCACAACAATATTAAAATTTTACCTTCATATTTCCAAGGAAGAGCAAAAGAATCGGCTCCAGGAACGAATTGATGACCCAGCCAAAAACTGGAAATTTAACCCAGGAGATTTAAAAGAACGTGCTCTTTGGGATGAGTATACAAACGCCTATGAAGATGCACTCAATGAAACCAGTACTTCCTGGGCACCCTGGTATGTAATTCCAGCCAACCATAATTGGTATAGAAACTTGTGCGTAGCGTCCGTTTTAGTAAAAGCCCTTGAAAATCTAAAAATGAGCTATCCCACTCCGGCACCTGATCTTGGAAAGATTGTTATTGAATAATTGATTTAGGTTACCTTATTTTAGAAGTTATGTATACTCATTATTGGCTTGAACTGCTGTTGGATCAAACCTATAACAAAACAAGTAACAGTTTACTCTTGGACTGTAATCTTGGTGATATGTCGAAATTTCCCGGGTTCGATGCCTAAACGCTGTGATATAACCAGGGATAGCATTTGTAAAGGCAAGATTTCCACAAGGGAACGGACGCTTTCATCAACCCTGGGTATTTGAATGGTTGAAAGTTGATGATCGGCTTCAGTTGCAAACCAAAGAACTCGACCACCATAAGAAACCACCTCCATGGCAAGCTCCCGGTTAAGGGTGGCAGTCTGCGGAGCACCCTCCATAACCAGCAGGGTCAGCCGTGGTGAGGCAAGTTCCAATGGGCCATGCCGGAAATCTGCAACATTCATTCCTTCAAAAACACTTTTAGCAGCTTCTTTATTGGTCAAGGAGCCATTCCAGACCGCCCCCATTGAAGCGCCTCTCCCAAGAATTAACATTTGGTCGATTGGCCCCAAGAGTGCATCCAATTCAGCCATCTTTTCTTGCCAATTTTCAAGATAACTCTCAATTGAATCGGCAGCTTTTACCATTGATTGAAGCAGCGATTGCCAATCCCCTCCCGCCAACTGCACAGACGCTAATCTTAACATTGCCATCATGTTAATGAAAGTCTTGGTACTGACAGTTGCCTCATCCCCAGCATGGATTGGGATAGCCAAATTTGCCTTTTTTGCCAAGGGACTATCTAAATTATTGGTCATGCTAAATTGAAAGGCAGGACCTTTGGAGCTGATTTTTTCTAATAAACGCATTATCTCGACACTATAACCTGATTGGGAATTAATCCACAATAATGTTTTATGATCAATCGATTCATAACCATAATGTAATAGCTCGGCTGCATTTATGTACATAGCAGGTGTTGGCTGAGATAATAAGGTCAGCCAGGCAGGGTAAGCGGAATAAATAGAGGAACCCATGCCAGTCAAAACAATCCGGTTAAAATCGCCATTTTGCAAACTCAATCGCAGCGGTTCTATACTTTCAGCTTGATAATGCGATAAAGCGTCCCGCAGCGCGGTAGGTTGCGAGAGTATATCTTCGATAAAAGGATTTTTCTGCATAAATTATCTCAATTCCTTAGGCAAATTTTTTGGAGAAGGCCGACGGTTATCCTTTTTCCGGCTCTTATTCGAAATGACCCTGGATGGAAAATAAATGACAAGTAAGTTTTTTGGAACCGTTCGATTATAATCTCGATAAGTAGTTTACCTGGTAATTGTTTTATTAATTTATTATCAAACGCCAAAGAAAAACAGGAAATGGGGCGTCGACCAGGTCGGTTTTAAATAAGTTAGGCACACAAAACAGTTAATAATTTCCCCGTCTCACCTTTAATGGTACAAAATCAAGAAAGGAATATCTAAATGTTGACAATACCAACTACTTACGGCAGGATTTTTGGTGTAACAAATAACCTATCAGGAGATTAAAAATGCTTGAAAAACTAAAAGACGAATTGGCACAGCTTCATATGGAACTTCCAAAACACAATCTGGTGGTTTGGACTGGTGGTAACGTCAGTGCTCGCGACCCCGAAAGCAACCTGGTGGTTATAAAACCTTCTGGAATACGATACGAAGATCTGACTGCCGACAAAATGGTCGTTTTGGACTTGTCAGGAAATATCCTGGAAGGCAACTTAAAACCTTCATCTGATACCGCCAGTCATCTATTCATTTACCGCCACAGACCCGATGTTAACGGTGTTGTCCACACACATTCTCGATACGCCACGGCTTTTGCCGCCGTAGGTAAAACCATCCCGGTTTATCTAACCGCTCAAGCGGATGAATTCGGCGGCGAAATACCTTGCGGGGGCTTTGCATTAATTGGTGGGGAAGAGATAGGCCAACAAGTTGTTGACCATATTGGCAAATCCAGCGCCTTGTTATTAAAAAACCATGGGGTCTTTACGATTGGGAAAAATGCCAACTCAGCCGTTAAGTCTGCGGTTATGGTTGAAGACATTGCAGCAACGGTTTGGATGGCATTACAAATTGGGATACCACAGGAAATAGATTCGGAAAACGTCGAAAAATTACACTATCGTTATACCCATGTTTATGGACAATAAATAATAATCCTGCCTACGCGAAAAAATAGCAACTCGACCAGGGTTGCTATTTTTTGTGAACAATTACAACCGTTTAGTATATTAATTGTTTATTACTTCGGCCAACCCACAGGCGGATCACCTAAACCCAGGGTTACATGCACAAGATTATTGCCAGCAGTCATCTTTTTTGATGAAAAAGATTTTACAGCCTTACCATCAAAATAAATCGGCTCCTTCCCCGCTACGTCTTCAAGTTCAATAGTATATAAATCGACCACATCCTCATAAGGATCATCAATAGAAGTATCCAGACTTTTGGTGGAGTCATGATGATCGATTTTCCGTAACTTAACACCAAAATTATTTAACCAAATATAACCATCGGGCAAATTACTGGGGAAATCTTTTTGATAGACATCATATTTATCTGTCTGGAAATGTTTGATCGTAATATCTTTCGTTTCAGATTTTTTATCCAATTTTGGAATTTTAAAACCATTTTTGTCCGGTACAATTTTCTTATCAGCCATAAAAATCTCCTGAAATTAAAAATATGGATAGAATTATTTTTACCGATTATATCTTATTATGCATTCATGAATAATCTCAGATATTCTTATCAGCCAGAACCTGTCTGAATAATACAAATACCCAGATCAAATCGATGGATCTTTAAATCGAGCTGCCAAAATCCAACTGTTCGCGACTTTTTCTTCATAACATCACAGCCGTCCTTGATGAAAGGATAACATCCAAAGTTATTTCCCCAGATAGATATCGCTTCTTGAAATAGAAATAAACAAATATTTCCCCATAGCTTAATAAACAAACAAATTAATGGTTCTACTCACCTCTATTCAGTTTGGGACTCAACTATCCAGATTTTGCCGCCTTGACGCACAAAGATCGGTATTCTCTACAATTTTGGTTTTCACGGGAAGATCACCCGTGAAAACCAAAATACTTCTTCCTCACTTTTTTCGGTTTGTGTTCTAGTCTGGGAAAACACCCGGCGAGCAGTTACAAATTTAAAATGAAAATACAGATCATTAATGAAGCTGTAAATGATTGTCACGCCAATCAAATGACAGCCAGCTAAACCATATTTTATCCAAATGGACTTGCTTAAACGTCTGATGGATGGCCATTAGCCCAAATGCATCAATGTTCGCCAACCGGACAACGGATCCCTGACTGAGTAAATAATCTGACACTCACGACAGATAATGGCGCTTTAATTCTGATGCGTATTGCTTCCCAACTAAATTTTTATTCTCAATCAGCCAACTAGCCAGATGGGTTGTTCCACGTGGCACTTCGTCAGAAACCAACAATCCTGCCCTTAAGCCATCGACTTCATCACTGGTTAGAATGATGTCGCCAACAAAAGCACTGATCATCCTGGAAGCAAATAAAGCCATTCCAGCGGGCATGGGCAGAATAGGCCTGGGGCAACCAATACTAGTTCCGATTAATTCCGCCATTTCCTTAAACGTAAAGATATCAGGGCCAACAGCATCCCATTTCAAATCAAATTCCTGTAATCCAGCCTCCACGGCTAATTTTGCCAGGTCATCTACAAAAATTGGCTGCAACTGGTAACTACCGTTTCCCGGTAAGGCAAAAATCGGGAAACGCCGCAAAAGGTAGGCGATGTTGTTGATCAAGATATCTTCAGCTCCAAAAAGAACTGTTGGCCGAAGAATGGCATACGATAAACCAGATTCAATCAGAGCTTGTTCATTTAGAGCCTTGCCTCGAAAATAAGGCAAACTCGATTCCAGCGTAGGATTGGTAATACTAATATGAACAATTCGGCGCACACCTGCATTTTTAGCTGCAGTTATCAGGCGGGCAGTATTTTCAACTGCTTTTTGCTGAGTATTGTTACCATGATCAAATCTGATCCAATATGTATTGTATAGTGTATCCACGCCCTTTAATGAGCGCACCATCCCAGCAATATCGAAATCCAACGGAAAAGCCTTAACACGCCCTCCAAATGGATCAGAATGGTTTGGGTGACCTGTCAGGGTGATGACTTCATCACCGTGCTCCAGCAAGCGTCGCGTAATGTACTTTCCTGAGTATGAGTATGAACCTGTCACAGCTATTTTCATTTTGACCTCTTTTCCTTTATTTAATCGCCTTACGAGGCGCCACAAGTGTGAAAAATAAAATAACCCCACCAATGCCTATCCATGCGAAAAGAAAACCGAGTAAATTAGTTCTTATCTGCCTGGCTATATCAAAAAATTGCGTTTCAGCAACACTTTTGAGAGGGTTGTACCCCAAACTAAAAAGAAGCGGCAATCCAAGTAATAAAATATAAGAAAACATCCCCCAGAATTTGGCTCGCTCCGAAGTCCCGCACAAATCCACCAACATGGAATGTAAATATGGGCGAAACCAGACGACAATTGCCAGGGTTACCCCGGCTGTGACCACCAGTTGAATACAGTAAATCCAAAGTGAATTCATAATTTACTCCTTCGGCAAAAAGGTAAGTTTATTAAACCTGGATCGTAATCCAAGCTATTTTATAAATTGGTGACACATGAGATTTATTTGAGAATTTTTAATACTGCTTGAATTGTTACCGCGCCCAGGCTATCCAGGCGTGCGATCGCGCTGAAAAGACCATCCAGGGTGTTAAAAAATGAATTCAAAGCTCTCACTCGTTCAATCAGAAATTGACGTTCTGGATCTGATACACCAGATTCTAATCGTTTAAGTGTGAGACTGACCGATTCCACTGCCCGGTCGAATTCACTATTTTGACGTTCTTTTAGAATGGCACGAATGGCCTTGTAAAAATCAGTTTCTGCCTCATAATAATCTTTCCGATCACCGAGGCGTGTAATCTGACGGATCAGTCCCATCCGGGAGAGAGACCGCACATTTGTACTAATAGAACCCTTGGTAAGGCCGGCTTGCTCAACAATTTCGTCCAAAGAAAGCGGATTGGGCGATAAATAAAGCACTGCAAAAATTGCACCCATGCCCTTTGGAAAACCCCAGAACTGACTGATGCTGCTCAGTCCTTCGACAAACTGTTGCTTTATTGGAGGAAGATCATCCATTTTTCACCTTCGTATACTATGTTTAGTTATTACTAAACATAGTATACGTTCAATATGACAATATGTCAAGGGTTTTCTGGTAAATGTTTTCTAGTAAATAATTTATTGGCAGCCTGCAAGTCAAACAACCGGTCTCCTTCCCACCACCCGGATTAATCCATCACCCCCGCGCGTTCAAGTTTAAATATTCCCTAAATTAACCTCCCTCACTAGACGTGTGATCTTCCCGCAGGCTGATTGACAAACAACCGCTCCTAAGCCAATGGCAGAAAAGGTTTTTCTGGAGAACTATACTTAATCTAAACAATAGATAACAATCCAGCCAGATTAGATTTCGGCCAAATGTGCTGCCCAGCGAGTGGGTTTCCCCTAGTCTTGTGTTTTTGGGCCTGATCCTGGCGCAAAAATACAAGAAAACCTCTTCCATGCAGTTATTGATAGAATTTGCTTTTCCATTATTGACGTTATTTAGGTCTTGCCCGTTTATAAATTCCAACTATTAAGCTGATATATCATTCTAGAATGGTTCAAAGTGAGGGCCAAACAATTCACATTTCAATCTAAACGAAAAAACAACATGCCAGGAAAAATGTCACTCTTGCTGCAAATTTATAACTGGAGAGTACCCCAGGGCCGCTGAAATCTGGCCAGTTACATCGAGTAACGCTGGAATAATCTCCGAATTAAGTCGATCAAAACTGATACGATCAATTGTACCGGTCACATTTACCGCTGCAATCACTCGTCCAGAGATATCTCGGATTGGTGCGGAAACAGCCCGAAGACCAGATGCAAGCTCTTCATCGTCAATTGCATAACCGTTTTGCCGAGCCAACGCTAAATCAGCGGTCAATTTAGCGGGAGTGGAGACCGTTTTTGGAGTAAATCCATTTAACGGGTTGCTTTCCAGTAGTTTATTCAATTCATTCTCCGCTAGGTCAGCTAGCAAAATTTTCCCCAAGGATGTGCAATGCGCAGGAAGGCTGGAACCTACACCAAGCACAACACCCACAATCATTTGGTTTCGAATTCGATCAACATAAATGGTTTGAAAACCATTCAAAACAGCCATGCTGACTGTTTCCCCAATACTTTGAGATAGACGTTCCAGGTGTGGGTGAACTAGTTGACGAATTTCGATACCGTTAATTGCTGTAAACCCCAGTTCCAATACTTTTAAACCTGGTCTATATAATCGAGTCGATGGGTCTTGTTCCAAATAATGCATGGCCTCCAAAGTAGAAAGTACTCGATAGGCTGTGCTTTTGTTTACCTGTAATTTCTCAACAATTTGTGTCAGTGACAGTGCCGGGCAAAGAACAGAAAACAACGATAAAACTTCAAGCCCGCGCGCCAAGGCTTCAATATTGTATCTTGATTTGAGAGGTCGTACATCTAGTTCCATCTAATAAAACCTATTTTCTTTTGATGAAACCATTTTAGAGGTTGTATTCAGATTTGTCAATGGGAAACCAGGGCAGTCGAAGGGACAAATTAATAATCATTTCCCCTGCTTTGGGTTAACAAACCTGTATTCGAAAAATAAAAAGCAATTGCAATGCTTTGCCAGAATCCTAGCTGATATTAAAAGGTTCCGATAAAAAAAACTAAGAAAGCACCACATCCCAACTAGACTTATTTAAGCCATTTTGCCAGAAATTTTCCGAGTTCTTCCATTCGAATAGGCTTGCTAAGATAATCATCCATCCCTGCCTCAATGCACATCGCCTGATCACCAACCATGGCATTTGCAGTAACTGCAATAATTGGGATATGCCGACCAGTACCGATTTCATGCTTGCGAATTCGTCTTGTCGCTGTTAAACCGTCAATATCTGGCATATTAATATCCATTAATACCAGTGCAAATTCATCAGCGCGAGTCTCGATCATTTCTATTACTTCCGCACCAGTGGCCACAGATTGCCCAATTAAACCAAAAGTACGAATCTGCTGGATTAGCAAATTTTGGCTAAAGCCATTGTCATCGGCAATTAACACAGGTTTTTGATCTTGAAATCGTATGGAATACTTGATAGGCTGAGAATTTTTCGCTGTTAGCACATTATCTCCCGAATCTGATGAAGTTTTATCAAGCGCGAGAGGCACAGAAAACCAGAATGTTGATCCTTCGCCTTTTTTCGAAATTAAACCTACATCGCCAAACATTAGATCAACCAATCGACGCGAAATTGCAAGCCCCAATCCTGTGCCACCATATTTCCTTGTAACTTTATCATCCGCCTGCGTAAAGGGTTCAAACAAGAGTTCACGAATATCATCAGAGATTCCGATCCCGGTATCACGAATAGTAAACGTTACCAGCAGAAATCCGTTTGGAATGATGGTTCCATTTATATCGACATCAACTCTGCCTCTTTCGGTAAATTTAACAGCATTACTCACCAGGTTGATCAGAATTTGGCGAATACGACCTGCATCTCCCAGCAATTTTGAAGGAATGATTGGGGCAATAGTTACTAACAAAAGGATCCCCTTTTGCTCGGCTTTCGCTCGAAAAAGATCAATGGTTTCCCAAACAAGATTCTTTACATGAAAGGATTCAGACTTTATTATCAGTTTACCGGCTTCGATTTTCGAGAAATCAAGAATATCATTCAATATTGTGAGTAGGGCCTGGGCAGAATCGCTCACAATTCCTGCAAATTCAAGCTGTTCATCATTCAGTTCTGTATCTAGTAATAGTTCATTCATACCGATAATGGCATTCATTGGGGTACGTATCTCATGACTCATGGTAGCAAGAAACACGCTTTTTAAATTCGATGCTTCCACAGCGCGATCTCTAGCCGCAGCCAGATCTTTATTTTTCTTCTCAATTTCTGTTGCGTAAGTTTGCATACGACTGGCAGCTTCCTGCCGTTCGATTTCCGAGCCAACCCATTGCGCCATCAAATTGATGAAATTTTTATCACCATTAGTAAATGGCCAGCTGCGCCGATCGCGGCTAAAAAATGAGAGCGTTCCATAATCCATACCAGCAACTCGTACCGGGGACCCCAAATAGGCTTCCACTTTGTGAGACAGGTAGCACGGGTGATTGGCCCAACCACTGGCTGACGCATTTTCAATACCAATTGGACCACCCTCTCTGAGAGTCTCACGGCTGTACGTTTTCCCTAGCTCAAAATTATCACCCACCTTGATTGATTTATCTGGAATTTCCACAGCAACAACATGATAATTTTCATTTTCGATAAATGAAAGTATCCCAACCTGCAAACCATACCGCTCAACACCTAGTTGTAAAAACGCCTGAAGCTTATTCTTAAAAGTATCGTGCTTGGACGCAATATTGTACAATGTGCGGATGGATTCTTCACTTTCGCGCAAAGCAGTTTCAATAGCCCGGCGCTCGGTTAAATCAGTGACCACATTAATGAAACCAGCCTCCGGATCTTCAATGTTTTTATACACTCCAGTAATTAAAACAAAAACGGTCCCGCCATCTTTTTTTCGCAAACGTAATTCACACGATAATGGTTCCTGGGCCTGTCTTTGTTCCTGGGCATTCTTAAATAATTCAATATCTTCCGGAACAATCAAATCCAACGAGATCATCCCGATTAATTCAACTGGAGCATAGCCAAGCATGCTCGCAAAAGCAGGGTTGACATATTCAAATCGGTTTTTGGAATTTGTTATCGTGAGACCCTGTCCCATATTATTCATTACCTGGCGGGATAGATCTCGCTGATCTTTTAATTGTGATTCAACTAACTTTCGGGAGGTAATATCCTGTAACAAACCATTTGAACCTATAAATTTACCGTTTCCATCCACCACCGGAAAAGATGTGTCCGAAAGCCAGCGGGATTCACCGGTCTTGGTAATAATCCGGTAATCACCACTCCAAATTCCACCATTTTCACCACTACGAACACGCGAGCTTGCTTCAATAGCAGGCACTCCGGCGAATTGTCCTCGCATAATAGATTCTTGAATCAGGCTCTTGAATACTTCTGGGGTAAGTTCTTCTACGCTAAAACCCGTTAACCGTTCTATCTCTTCTCCAATAAATGGATATTTATTATTGATCGTATCCACACTGTACGGAACAGCATCTGCAACATTAATCGCGAGGCGGTAACGGGCTTCACTCTCCCTAAGCGCTTCTTCTGATTGTTTAAGCCGGGTTATATCAGTTCCAATCCCAATCAGCAAATCACCTGGGCCTTTGGCATCCGTTAACATGAATATTCGCCAGGTCCCATCCTTGTGTTTTAACCGATGCTCATATGGATTCGCATCTACAAAAACCATTCCGCCAGCTGCTTGCATGACGTAAGATCGTTCAACGGCGATATCCCCACCGGAAACGCGCTCCATTTCCCACCATCCATCCGCTAATAATTCATCCGGCTCGTACCCAAGCAGCCCTTTTACAGATGGGCTTACATATACAATTTTTCCGGCGCTATTGGAAACAAGGACAAGGTTGCCTATCGATTCCAAAACAAAGGATGAGAGCTCCCTTTCAGATTGCGAAACAACGCGCTCGGAAAAAACATGTAAGGATGCAATCACCAATTTCTGTCCATCGGCTTCTCCGATGCCAAGATATGTATCCAATGAAAACTCGGAATTGTCCTGACGTTTCCAAGCTATGTGCACAGGATCGCCAACAGGATTTTGTATTCTGCCACCCTCAAATATATCGCGATATAACTGTTTATATCCGTCAATAAAACGATCCGGGATTAATTGTTCCAGTAGTTTTCCAACTAATTCGCCGGTAGGGTATCTGAATATTCTTTCAGCCGATTGATTGGCACGGATTATTTGTCCTTCAGTATTAATAAAGAGGACACCATCCGAACTAAGAGACATTAGCAAATCAAGCATTGTTATAAATAACGCTCCTGGTGATGCTTTTTCAAATGAGCCACCACTGAGCGTACTTGTTGTGATTGATCAGATTTACAAATTAACAGCGCATCACCTTTGTCAACCACCACAATATCATCGATACCGATCGTGACGATCAATCTCTCATTACCATTTCCAAAAACCAGGGTATTATGGGTTTCGAGTGCAAGATGTTGGCTGTTTATGGAAATATTCCCATTCATATCGGGCAGGAGTACTTCGAAAAGCGAATCCCATGAACCCACATCACTCCATCCGAGTCCGCTGGCAGGCAAAACAGCCACCTTTTCTGCGTTTTCCATAATGCCATAATCAATAGTTTCGACCTTCAAGTCGCCCCACTTTGCCGAAATTACGGCGTCACGATCTTCTGCGGAGGCTTTGCAAATTTGATCCAGCACATCATTCAGCGCAGGCATTTGATGTCGAAACTCAGCTAAAATTCGGTCTGTCTTCCAAATGAACATACCACTATTCCAGGAATGATCACCGGTCCGGATCAACTGTTGGGCTGTCTTTTCATCCGGCTTTTCAGTGAAGCGTTTGACAGTATAAACCGGATAATTAAATTTCTCCTGGATCAACAAGGCTTGCTGAATATAACCATACGCTGTTGAAGGAAAGGTAGGTGTTATTCCCAGGGTAACCAGGTAATCCAATTTTGCAACCTCAAAAGCGGTCCTCATCAAGTAATCGAAAAGGTCAATGTTACGAATATGGTGATCGGAAGGCAAAATTGCCATAATAGCTTGCGGATCACGTTGATGCAAAATTGCGGCTGCCAGACCCACCACTGAGGCAGTACCGCGAGGTCCTGGCTCGATTAAGTAGTTTTCAGCTGGAATGGTCGGAACCTGGTCTCTGATTTCTGCCATTTGGTCTTCGACCGTAACAATTAATATTCGTTCCGGTGGAAAGAGATTACGCAAACGGGATACAGTGCTCTGCAATAATGTTTCTTCCCCCAGTAACGGGAGAAGCTGCTTGGGTTTATTCTTCCGGGAAACAGGCCATAACCTGGTTCCACCACCACCAGCCATGATCACAGCATAAGAATGTTCCATATCAGCCTCCTAATATTTTATAGAAATCGATAACAGATAATTCATCTCGAGATGGAAATTAATTTGTACTCATTGACCAGGTAATAAATTAATAATAATGTGAATAGTACCGCCATCACAATAACCTGCACCCAAACCACCTGGGCCAGGGTCGCGTGGAAAAAGATAATTCCCAGCACTTGCGCAACACCAGCTGCTATTACAAATCCGGTGCTTTTCCCTGCACCCAATGAAAGTCGATAATTAACGAGCACGTTCGCCAGCGCATAAAGGGAGGTGGCGAGAGCATACAACCAGAGCAGTGTGGCAACGCCCAAATATTGTTTTCCAAAAAGGATACTTACAATCCACTCTGGAAAGGATAAGGTTAGCAGCACCACCGGTAAGGAAATCGAGGTCACAATCCCCAATGATAGCCAAAGCAAGTAGGTGTGGGGTTCACCCTTTTTATGTTTTTGCGCCACAATTGGGAACATCGTAGTCACAACCGACCAGGTTGCAAAAAATACTATTCGACCGATCAATGCCAGGGCGGCATATTGCCCTGCCAGC
Source organism: uncultured Anaerolinea sp. (assembly GCA_964559195.1). Classification (GTDB taxonomy): domain Bacteria; phylum Chloroflexota; class Anaerolineae; order Anaerolineales; family Villigracilaceae; genus UBA5195. The sequence continues at coordinate 26,429 of CAZLJB010000001.1, forward strand.
TCAGCCGGGAAAAAGCGCTTTACCAACAGAACATCACTATTATTAATTAATATTTGTCCAAGTTGAGAAACCAATACCGGCAATGCAAACAAACTTAAGGTTTTCTGCATTTTCTTATCTGGAAACACTCCGGCAGGCAAACCCTTTACCGCCAGTTTCGCGGTCAACCACGTCAGTACAAATGACAAACTGATGCCAAACACTGCGCCCACAATTGAAAAGCCCAACAAAACAAGACCAATTCCAATTAAGAAGCGCGTCCACATTTCAACCTGATAGGTTAAGGCCAAAACCCCAAAACGAGTCTGCCCCTGCAGAACTCCTCGTTCTACTCCCTGAAGCAGGCTAAAAGGAAGTGCGATGCCAAATACTATAAACGGGATGGCAGATGCAGTATTAAAAAACGTTTGCCAGAAGGCAGCCCCAATCGCAAACACGGTAACCAATAGCAGCCCAAACCCAAACCCAACTCGTTCCGCCCACTTTAAAACCCCCGCCAAGGCTACCGAATCTCCATCCGCAGTATATATGGCTGCATAACGGGCTGTAGTCATTTGAAGCGGAACAGTAATAAAGGTAATAACCAACAGCAAAGTGACAATAAGTGATAAATCGGCAAACATAGCCGGACCAAGCCAGCGTCCGAGGATCAGGTTATAAATATAATTGCCAGCATTGACGACGGTCATGCTAATCATCAAAATCAAGCCGGCAGAAGTAATCGAACGGTTATTTTCTGATTTCATGGATCCCGATTTTTCTTCCACCACTGACTTTCGAAAATTAGTAGTAAATTGGGTTTAAGGTTAGGCGAGAGCAGCTTCTACTGTTTCGAGCAGAATACGCGAACTTGACGGTTTTGTTAAAAAGCCGCGGACACCAATTTGCGCAGCAGCCGCCATTTCCTGATCATCGCCACTGGCAGTCAGGATAATAACAGGCAGTTGGAGTAATTCATTATCGGTGCGAATCAAGCGCAACAAACTGAGACCATCCATTACCGGCATGGATAAATCCAAAATGGCAAGGTCAACCGGCGATTTATGCAAAATATCCAATCCACTCTGCCCATTGGATGCAATCAGGACTGTATAACTGGCTTTCCGTAGCGTATAGCTAAGAATCCGTTGATTGTTTGAGTCGTCATCAATAATCAAGATTGTGGTCATAGGCCGGGTGAGTTCCAGGGTATGGCTTGAAAGAAAACAAACATTCTAAAAAGCCTTCGGGATAATTTGGGAAGGATCGATCGAAGTAAATACCTGATCAAACTTTGTCAGCTTGAGAATTCGCGCAGCAGCTTCTTCGCGCGGCCATACCAGGCGAACATCTCCGCCCCCGATGCGTGTTCGTTTTAAGGCGCTAACCAATACGGCCAGACCAGCCGAATCAATCATTTTAACATCCGTTAGATTGAATACCAGATGAATTACACCCGCATCAATAAACTCATCACAAATCTTTCGTAATGCTGGTGCATCAAAGGCATCCAAACGACCGGAAAGAACGATCGAAACAATTTTGATAATGTGTTCGGTGGGAAAAATTTGTAAAGACACAATAACTCCTTATGCCATAGGTGCCAATTATTAAATAATCTTCGTTGAATTTTTCAGGACGCTATGATAGTTTCTTCATCAGTGTCCATTTATTTTGGTCGCCAGTTCTCTGATAATCCATTTTATCAACCAGTAATTGTATTATTGCCATACCATACCCGCCCACGGCCAGACCGGTGGGATCTGGCATTGTAATTGCATCAAAATCAAGAATCGCAGGTACCCCGCTGTCAAATGTTTGAATATTCAACACATCCTCGTTGATACTCAAATCAATTATGATGGAACCGTTTGGGTCGCCACGATAAGCATGATCCACCAAATTAATAAGAAGTTCATGCAATGCCAATTCGCATCCACTGACAAGTTCATCCGAAATTTTTGTTTCGAGTAGGATGGAACGCAGGTTTTCATCAGCGACGCGGATTTCTGGATAGGTAGATTTTATAACTATTTGTCTATTGTTCATGATTAAATTATCTTGATAACAATGATAGTACGATCATCATCTTGAGAAAGGCCGCTAGAGAAATCACTCGTAGCCTCAAAGATTAGGGCGCCAATTTCTACGGAAGATCGCTGCCGGGATGAATCCAATAATTTCAATAATCTATCATATCCAAACATTTCTCCTTCAGAATTATGCGATTCCGGGAATCCATCAGAGGCCGCAATAAAAATATCGCCGGGCGATAACGCCAGTGTGTAGGATGAATAATCGTAAGCCCCGAATATTCCTACCGGTATATCCTGCGCTTCAAGCAAAACAGGAACATTATTTACTGGCACGTACAATATGGGACTTTGTCCTGCATTACAGTAAGACAGACTTAACGAAGATCGATCCAGAATACCAATAAATGCCGTTGTGAACATTCCCACAGTAGAGAAATCGTCCAGAAGATCAGCATTCAATCTTTTCATCAACTGATGGGGTTCAGTGAAAGGCATATTTCGCGCCGCAGACCGGGCAACCGTCCGAGTCATACTCATTAATAAAGCTGCCGGCATGCCTTTTCCAGTCACATCTCCCAATAGAAAAATTAGGGGCTGGTTTGGCAGTAAAACAATATCAAAAAAATCACCCCCCACTTCTAGGGCAGGGTTTGATGTAGCATAAAAATCAACACCTGGCACCAGAGGTAGCTTTTGGGGAAGTAAGGCAGTTTGAACCTGGTGAGCCAGACTCAATTCAGTTTCAAGGCGGGTTCGAGCCAAGGCCTCCTGAACGAGAAGGAAATTTTCTATCTGGGCACCGGCCTGTCCAGCCAGCGCTTTTGCAAGTTTGATATCGGGTGTAGTGAATTCAATATTTTTATTAAAAACACCCAGAGCTGCAAAGATGTCTTCCTTGATAGGAATAGATACCATCATGAGGTTTCTCAAACCTGCAGGCAGATTTGCCAGATCCTTAAAATTGTGCTGTTCTGGGTTGTTCCGGTAATAAGTAGAAATAACCACAATCTCATCATTCGTCAATGGATTAATCCCAAACTGACAAACAATTGCTGCCTGACCAGGCTGTAGCATAATCGCAAATGCACCATTGACATCCAGAAGTCTGCAAGCTTCACTGACAAGTAATTCAAATAGTGCTGAACTTTCCAGACTATTTTGGGGCGATTTGCTCAGGTCATAAAGCGCCACAAGTCGGTCCTGGGTTTCAACCAGGGCAGCCGTCAGACTTTCAAGCTCTGCTTCATTATTTAGAAGGCTCGAAAATAATTCAGCCATTGTGTCAGCGAAGGATTGCCAAAATTCACCAGTAAGACCATATATCTGAATTGCAAGTCCATATTCAGAACCAGACATTAATGGAAACCCGGTCGGATTTACGTCCATTGGATAGGAACCAATAATTCGATCCTTATCAACCAGGCGAACACAAATAGCGCCAGCGCGAATGCAAATTGCTGCGATGGCATGAAATCGGCTTTGATGATTGACAAATGAATCAAAAAGCATAGGGACTGAAAACCTATCCGAGATCAACTTTGGAGCGCAGACTTTTCATCAGGGTAAATCGTAAACGCTTTATCCAACCTTGTAAGTTCGAATATTACTCTGACGGGTTGCTGAAGTGCACACAAAGAAAGTTCACCACCCTTTTCGCGACAATGTTTCAGGCCCTGTACCAGAGTTGAAAGTGCGGAAGAATCAACAAAATTTACATCCGCCAAATTAACCACCAGATGAGTCTGGCCCAAATCGAACTGCTCCTTTAACCAGTCACGCACTGGCCCAACTTCATGAGCATCAAAACGACCTTTCAGATATAAAATGGGAATATTTCCCTGAGACGATTTTTTTATTTCCATGAACCTATCCTTTTAATGAGCTCATCGAATAAACAGTTCGAACTATTTTACTTCCGTTTTAACAATTCTTGAAAGTGAATCAAATACCAATCCACCACATCATTAATCGGCAAACCATTTGCCGCCAGAAAATTACGAGTTCCAATTTCCAATTGCCGATCCGGGTAGTCAATCACACGAGAAATTGCATCTGCCAGGCTTTTTGAACTTGTTGCTTCAAAGAATTCGCCATCATAACCTTCCTCCAACACCAGCTCGGCTAAATCTCCCAGGTTTGGTAGCACTACCGCCTTTCCATAACCACCAGCCTGGTGTAAGACACCAGAACTACCCGTAGTACTTGTATATGGAAAAACAACCACCCAGGCGTCTCCGAAAATTCTCGGCACATCTTCTTCCGAAACGTATCCGGTAAAATGTAGGTTTGACAAATGAGAAAATTGAGCCTTAACTCCATCCAGGTAGCCTTTCATATTCGGGCTATCGGTCCCAGCGATCACAAGTCTTGCGTCCGGGTGAGTAGGAAGTAGCATCTCAAATGCCTCGGCTAAAATCTCCACTTTTTTATAGGTGCCAAATTTCCCAAAGGTCATGATATTTGGTACACCGCCTGGCATGCTATTCGGTTGAATGTCAGTGGATTCCTCAAATGAGCCGTGTGGTGCAAGGATTACATTTCTTGCACCATATTTTTTCTCCAGGATTTCGACATATTTCGGGATTGTTACTGCAACCAAATCTACGGATAATAGAAACCGCGTTACGATATTGCCAAACATCCGTATAAGATTTTCTATGATGATATTTCCACCAAAGCCAGCGGATTTCAGATTAACTGTCTCCACAATGTTATGAAGCAGCACCACCGTACTGTAACCAGCATTTTTTACCAACCAGGGGGTTAATAAGCCCAGGGTAGCAGGAATTTTTTTATCAGCAAAAGATGCAAACTGAATATTGAACAACACGATGTCTGGATTTACCTGGCGCACGACCTCTCGAATTCGAAACGCATTATTCAAAGCGCCAAACTTCCAGCATGGAATAAAACGTACAGGTATGGAATTTGCATCATCTATTTGTGGATAAGCCTGCCCTTCTGGGAGCTCATCAACCAACAAAACTAATTCGGTGACACTCTCAACTTTCAAACGTAGAAAGCGCACAAAATGATAAGCATATTCATTTAATGATCCCTTGGATGGTGGGTGAGCAGTTACCATGGCTATGCGCATATTTTTACTCCTTAACGATAGACGCCCTTAAAATCGTTCGCCCAGATCACTGAAATGTCACGCAAAAAACGCTGGACTTCTTTTTTTGTATTGACCTTTGAGCCTGGAGCATCGATCCATGAGACTGGCACTTCGGCGATTTTATAACCAAATTTATAAGCAAGATACAGGATTTCCAGGTCGAACGAAAAGCCCATAATGGTTTGTTTACCGTGCAGCTTTTTAGCGACTTCAGATGTATACATTTTAAAACCACATTGCGTATCCTTGACCCCAATATGCATCAAATACTTTACTATCAGGCGCAAACCTCCGCTCAAAATCCTGCGCAGCAGGGATTTCTTACCTTCGTCTGCACCTTCTGCAGCACGCGACCCGACTGCCAGATCATAACCATCCTGATCAAGTTTCGCCAACAATTTCGAGACTTCTTCAATGGGAGTCGAATTATCAGCATCAGCAAATAAAATATATTTCCCACGCGCTGCCAGCATTCCCCTTCTGACAGCACTGCCTTTTCCTCCATTCCTAGGAGTTCTTAAAACCGTCAAATTGACCAGTCCCAAATCCTCGCACAGTTTTGCGGTCTGATCTTTCGATCCATCGTCCGCAATCAACAATTCCCATGCAAAACCCAAATCTGAGACGTGTGATGCGATTGCTCCGATTGATGTAATAATCCGGTCTTGTTCATTATAGGCCGGAATTACAATCGACAGATACGGAGATTCGACAAGCGGTGTTGTTTTCCATTTAACATAATTTTCGTATGGCATGCGGGTGGCCTTTCTTCAAATAAATGGTTAATATTATATACTCATGCAACAAAAATCCAATTCACAAAAATTGTCACAAACATACCGAGCAAGACAGCAAAACAAATCAGCATTGTCCGATCGACACTCTCCCGGCGACCCCACCAACCCAATAGCATAAATGCGGGAAATGACGTCAAAACATATCGGATAATGCTGCTTGTTGCACTTGCTGAAGGTATTAACAGTATCAATAAAACAAAGATTGCATAACCTTCTCCCAGTCGAATCCAGATAAACGGAACCATCACTAGGAAAGCCAGAAGGGTGGTTGTATTCCAAAAGTTAGTCATCCAGCTTTTATTGACCGTTGTACTCAATAATAACTTAATGTTTTGAACAATTACAGACACAGGGCCAACGTTTTGCCGGCCCCAGGCCGCCTGGGTCTCAATAAAAGCCAGTGGGCGCTCGAAGTTTCTCTGCAAAAAATAGATATATGCAATCAAGCCAAGTGGAATAATTGCAATAATTAATAAATCGAACCAATGCTCCCGAAAACCATGCAGCAGATTGGTCCAACTTTCCTTCTTATGCAATGTTTTCAAAGACCAACCCTGAACACGCAGCCACTCCCATATCACCAACGGCCACAAAAGAACACCCAGGTTTCGAGTGGCAGCCGCCAACATGCCAATTAAGGCCGCCGCAATCCACATTTGCCGGCGAGCATAATACATGGTTGCCAGGGCAAAAAGCAAAAACAGACTCTCGGTATAAACACTGCTGAAATAAAAGGAAGTTGGAAATAATGCCAGGTAAAAAACCGTTCTTTTGGCCGAGTCGCTGTCAAGTTCAAGTTCTGTTAATTTATATAAAAAAAACAATGCCCCTAAAAAGGCAACATTACTGAGCAAGAATCCAGCCAGAATTACATCATCCCCAACCAGAGGTGCCGTAAGCCGCATAAGAAGCGGGTATACTGGAAAAAATGCAACATTACTTTGTTGCTCAGGGCGGTACCAATAACCGTTCTCGGCAATATCAACATAGTATTGGCTGTCCCACTTGGCCCACATCGATAAAAAAGGTGAGTTCAGATTTGCTATCCAATGACCCGCGTCTGTGGGAAGCATTAAATCTCCCGCCATACCCACGCTAAATATTAATAGGCGCGATACCAGGAAAGCCAAAAGGGGGAGTACCATCCATTTATAGGATTTCATTGGGTCACATCCAGCTTCAGGTCCTGAAATATCACAGGTCCTCCAAATGCGTCCATTCCGATCCAACCATCTACACCTGTGATGAGAATATTAGCGGCTATTTCCTTATCATCCACAGATATTGTTATTTTCCCGGCATCAACCGCTACTTTTAACACCATAGATTGAGTATTGGAGTTTAATTTAGCCGTTCCCTGCCCTTTAAATTTACCATTGGCATCATTTGAACCCCACAAAATACCTTTTCCGCCATTGATAAATCGCACAACGTAGGAATTATTCTTAGTGCCGCGCTCTGACATATTCAGAATAAATCCGCCACCCACAGTGGATGATCCGCTGGGCAGCGTTATTTTCGAGCTAATCGTATAAACTGAGGCCTGCACGCCGGAATTCCACAGGTAATCTGCAACATTGGACACAGTCTGAGTAATTGTGTTGTTTCCAATCGTCCACTTACCACTAACCACACGCTGGTCAGTAAATCCATCCAATGCAGAATAATTCCCCTTAAAAGCTGCCCCGACCCCATCCACTGTGACTTCATCATAAGCTACGCTTGCCACCGATGTCAGTAATCCGATATAACCATTATTTTGATTTGACCCAAAGGGTACACTCTGGATCACCATCCGATCATCCAGATATATGGAATAGGACGATTCCCCGCTGGTCACTCTCAAAGTGTGATGATCTGTGCCAGCATGGTTAACTTCTGCATAGCCCTGATTTTTATAAACGCCATTGGCATCAAAATAGCCCCAAATTAGGGCGTTATCACGTTTGTCAGAATAACGTACCATCGACGAGCCGGTTAATCTGTCACTATTCGGCATATTGAATACCAGGCCGGCCCCGCTGCCCTGCTGATGCGTCAGGCCAATCTGATAACTGAAGTTCTTGTAGGTAGTTTTGGTATAGATGGCAGTCAGATCGAAGCCATCAGTGCGTGTTTGGACAAAATTCCCATTCTGAAAACTCCAAGCTCCATTGATTGCCACCCAGTTCTGATCAGAAAGCTTACCAGTAAATACGCCGTGATACGGAGATTGTCCTCCGATAACGGCACCCGAAGAATCAACAGGGCCGGTCGTGCTTCCGGTGGAACCTGGTGTAGCCGGAACAGGAGTAGTTTTTGCGTTTCCAGAAACCGTCGAAGTGGATCTTACATGAACGCTACCAGTATTGGTTAAAATTCCCGGAGTTGGGCCGCCATTTACTGGCTTTGGTTTTGTCGGGCTGGTTATTGTGGAATTAACTTTTGTGACAATTGGTCCGGGAGTCTTGGGAACGGGAGTAGACTGGCCGGGAGTCTTTGAAATGTGAGCTGGTGAACCTGTTATCGAAACAGGCGCAAGCGGGCCAGTCGGTGCGCCGGTCACACCGAACAATGGGTAAACCTCCACCAGCGAGAAGGCTACCGACGAAGCGGACGTGATCAGGCCGATGCTGCCTTGCTTGCTTTGTAAGGGCACATCTCTAACCAGAAGCTGATCGTCAAGAAATACATCAAAAGAACTATCCCCGGAAAATATTTGGAAATTATGCAACCCAGTTCCCGCTGGAGGAATACTGGTAAATCCCTGACGGGTAAAGGCACCATTCGGATCAAAGTAACCCCAAATGACAGCGTCGGTTTGATCAGAAAAACGCACCACCTGTGCACCATTGACCTGGTACGGAGATGGCATATTAAACAGTACACCCGCACCCTGACCGGAGTTATGGTTAAAAGTTGCGCGTAAGGTAAAATTCTGAAAAGTGCTTGTTTCATATCCCATACCCGCGTTTAGAACAACCGGATCGGATTGCACCATTTTTTTATCTGCAATTTTCCAAGTTCCGGCAAACGGCACCCAGCCTGCACCTCCGGGATTCTGATCAAAATCGCTGGTATAAACCAGATTACCTGGATTGGGGTTATCAGCAGAGGTTAATTTAAAGGTATCGAAAATAGCCGGACCCAAAGTATAAAAACCGATCAGCCCATTTTTATAAAAAAGCGGGCGGTCTTCAATCAACTTTTGACCATTCAATTGGACAATATACGTGTTCTGGTAGACATACAGGTCCAGGCGAAATTCGGTGGTGTTGATGGAAAGCGGAACTTGAATCTGAGTGATAAAACTTCCAGAAGTATCCATATAACCGGCCACCAGGAAAAGAGTATTTGGATCTGGACGGGACAGGTAAATACGCTGCTGCTTGGCTGTCATATTTGGATATTGAGCGTTAAAGGATATGCCAGCCTCGCGTGTATCCTTTTTCAAGGTTATATAAACACTCGCATGGTATGGGGTATCCTCAATTAGTTTTGAAGGAATAAAAACCTGGGCAGAAGTATCACCCCCAACCGTCTGCGCCAAGGCTGAATCCCGAATTGTCCAAACCCCATCCCCAAGAAACCACCTGCGCAGGTTAACATCATCAAAATTTTGTTCATAGGGTAGCGTAAAAGTGGTAAATTTATCTTTTGGGGCTAATAGGAACTGAATGGTACCGAGCAAAATCGCCACGGCAATAACCAACCCAACCGCAGAGAATACGGAGCGATTACTCGGCAAGCCTGGTATGCGAGTCCGTATACGGTTGAGCAAATTTTCAAGTTGAGTGACGATTTTTTTTAAAAAAGATAATTTCATATGACTATTCTAGTACTAGATTTACCTGAAAAACTAGTTGAATTACACGGTTGCTCCAACAAAAATATTATTTCGGCTGTTGACCCTCAATTATAACCGGACTGCAGCATAAATCCTTTTCTTGAACGGCCTGCACATTGGCTGGCAATGCCAGTGTTTCATACTCAGCTTCTGAAATTAAAAGCAACCCTTCCACAACCAGTGGTGCATCGTCCTGTTTGTCAAAGTAAAAAGCATATTGTCCTTTAAGGCCATTTACAGTACCCAGATCAAAAAACTGATATTTGCTGTTAATCACAACGATATCGGATGGGATCAATTTGCCAAGCTCCGCCGCGGAATAAGTACTTGTATCGAGAGGCTTGCGCGCAGAGGTAAAAACCATTCTTTTATCGTAAAATCCGAGGTTGATTGGATCAGATTGTAGTTCAAAGAATTGCTTGTCAGAGTAGAGCTTGGACTGCACGATTAGATCATTCTTCGTGGCTGCCCCCCGTAATAGCAAATGAAAAACACCTGTTTCCGGCAAAGTCACATCAATCCGAAAAGCTGTCTTACGTGGCACGCCGATAAAACCACCTTCAATCGTTCCCCATAAACCAGGCGTGATCATGTTTAGTCGGTTGTATTTACTGTCAGAAAAAAATTGAAACAGGCGGAACATTGGCGAAAGATAATAAGAACTCGAAATGATATTGGGGTTAAAAGCCAGAATAGTACTGCTCGGGCGAAAGAACTGTTCCTTGTGAGCTTTCTCATATAAATTCAAAATCGAAGTGTGCAAATCACTTGTTACAAGCGTCAATCGATCATAATTTTCAAGATCACCAACCACATTGGAGTGGCGCAGATCATAGTAACGGGTTAATTCCAAATTACGGGAAAGTATCTGGAGAAAAGTGTTCCAATCAGTATCAATAAAAAGTGGGACCCGGTTGGCCGGCGGTAAGTCTGTAAATTCATATAAGGCATAACTTTCATTTTCCATTAATTTTTTAACATAAGCGCTGCGCCGGTCAAACTCCGGCAACAGAACTCTTTCAACATCCTTCAAATATTCCTGCCCGCCCACCGTGCTGGCTACCAATTCTTTATTAACAATAATATATCGCAGATCCAGGTCACGAGCGATGTTGATCCACCAGGGTTGTTGGTAGTATAAGGCCCTTAATAAAAGGAAAAATTCGTGCTTATTATCCGAATCTCCTGTCAGTCCATAATAATAACTGGGTAAATCGAGGTAATAAATATGGAACTTGTCAATGAATTTGTGCGCAACTCCATTGATATCAATTTCAGCCTTGGCCGTTTCAGTTGGAGGCAATACCACCACTTTGCCAGGCGGCAGTTGGAGCAAGGCTTCCTTGATTTCACGCAATGGACCCACCGGATAAGGCGCCAGAAAATTGCTAAAATTTCCGGAGAAAAAAACCTTGGTATAGGCTGTATTTGAAAAAATGGGTACCAGGGCGAATAGGGTAATTACCAAAGGCAGGTATCTGGTTTTGGATAGTCGCCCGAGTATGTCCTTCACCCACTGAAGAAAGGCTTTGACAGCCGGTTTGTGAGAACCTGATTCACTGCTGACCCATTCCCTGATCTCCTGTTCAATCCAAACCAATGAAACCGGAATCATCACACAGCCCATCACAAACATGATGAATTCAAACCGGTGTGGAAAACGTAAAACCTGAACCACGGTTGCCAACAGTGTCACAACCAGGTCGCCAACCATCGTGCGAGTTCCATTGGCATAATTGCTTATAAATGAAATTGTGCGGTGAAAGGTAGGAAGCCATTGTGGATCGGTATACCCGAGTGTAGCCCACATCGAAAAAAAAGTACTGATATAAACCACAACCATCAACGCCCGCATCGGCTCTGAATCAAACAGGCTCTCACGCGCTTTTCTATAAAAGAGTGGCATTAACATCAAGGTCGTATAAATTGCATTTGACCAGCGCGGGACCTTGGAGAGATAATCCCCGGTCGTGAACTTATCCATAATGCCAGCCATATCAAATGCCAACAAATGGCCAGGTGCAATCGAGGCATCGACAATAAAATAATAATCTGCCGGGACGGTCTCAGAAAGATTTGCAACCCCACTCAACGCGTAATATTTTACAAATAAATAATAAGGAATTAATGTAACAACCGCAAGAATTGCGAAAGAGCCAATACAACGCCAGAAACGCACTTCCAAAAATAATCGTTTCCAATCTCTTCGAAAGGTATTCCAGCCTTCACGCCAGGCCTTGGGTTTAAGAATTAACTTCCAGCGTCCATCTCTGATAACTTGTATCAAATCCATCACAACCAGCGTGGCAACTGCCAGGGCCATATACAAACCAAACAGCACCAGGTAATGCACCGCAGGATTAAATAAGGTAATCAAACATGCGGCAATCACGGGGGTGTACGGTTTTTTTTGTGGAAATAGCAATCCATAAGTCATCGCAACGATCGCGACCAGAAACATTGAAAAGCCAAGGATCAGGGTATAAAAGTGCGTTATCTTGGCATAATCCATAATCAAAAAAATCGCCATCACCGGCGCAGCGGTAATGGTATAGACTGTTTCAACTTTATAACGTGGTAGTATCTTGCTGATAAACCATGCTACCGCCAGGTATCCTACATAAGCAATGGTTGGGACAACAATTGGGATCGCAAATGGTAAAACTTTATAATACCGCAACCAGGTCGTGTGAAACGAATACCGAACCCGAAATTCATAACCGTTGGTCAGCTGATTGAATTTTCCCGCCGCCTGGTCAATGAACTGGCTGTTTGGATTAAAAAATGGCACCAACTCATCGGCATTAATAACTGCATCACCACGCAAAATGGATGGGATACTGGCAATCACACCCCGAAACATGATCACCGAAAGGGTGTAATAACAAAGACCGACAATTAAAATAATTTTACGTGTGGATGTCATATTTCTGGGTCTCAATCAAGGTAAGCCAACGGACCCAATATCCGGTGTTACTGAATTTTCGCGCGAATTTCAGCAAAATAAGCATCCAATTCACCGCGTAATTCCCTGCTGCGCTTTACAAGGTGCTGTTGTATATTTTCCCGATTTAAAATGACAGTTTTAATTCCAACAAGCAGCGTCTCCGCTAAAAATGGTTGGTTGATGTTCAAACTGTGCTCTGACATACCAAGGTAGTCAACCAATTCCTGCACTTTAACATCATAAACCAAACCAAAAAATGGTTTTCCCAGGATCGAAGAAATAACCAGTGTATGCAGGCGCTCGGCCAAAACCAGGTCACAGCTTGAAATAATTTCACCCGCTTCCTGAGCAGTTTGTGGATCATGAACAACAAATGAAATGTCTGGAATTCGCTTTGCAAATTCTTTTAAGACGGATAAATCGTCATTCGCTTTAAATTTACTTTGCATCGGCAGCGCATGAATAGTAATGGGTTTTTCCGCATTGAGTCTGGTCAAGCAGTCAGCCAGGTTTTGTAAAAAACCTTCCCATGCCTCCCGGTTTTCGATATCAAAATTCAAATTAAGCGCCAGGTGAAGCCTACCAGTCGGGTAAGCAGACACTCTACCCGGCGTAAATACTTCAGGGGAATTCGCAAAAACTGCATCAGGCACCCTGCGCATTTTTTCAGGATTGATCTTTAATCTCTGGCAGGTTTTATAGGATTTATCATCCCGAACAGAGACAAAATCCACCTGTGTAAGGATCATCCGTGCCAGGCGATCCCCTCCAGCCGAAAGCAAAGGCCCCACACCAATATTACTCATGATTACTTTTTTTCGGGCAACCAACTTTGTAAATGTAACGGACGCCAAAATCATCAGCAACGTCGAATATCGATTACGCCCCACGCTGGCATATAATTCCTTGATAATACTGCCCCCGCCGAAAAATAAAATATCACTGGTTAATAAATGGCGCAAAAAGCGTGGCAGCTCCCTGGTAGTGTGAAAAGACTCCACATCATAATTCGGTCTTAGATAAGATGTGGTAAATTCAGGATCGTAGGAATTGACTGCATAATGATGCTCCCGCCCCAACTGGGCCAAAAAAGTCTCCAGAAGCAGTTCATCTCCAATATTAAATTGTCCATGTGTGCCCAGGAAGGTTATTTTCATAAGCCTCTTTTATTCAAAATAGTATAGCCCTGATAATTAATTCAATCCTATCAGGATGATTACAATATCCAAGCTGATTTAATATTTCAAAATCACATCAATGATAAATCAATTTCACTATATTTAAACCATTTTTTAAAGGAGCAAATTTACGATCAAAAACCTTTCGATTTTCTACCCTTGACCTGCCATAAACAATGAAAAAATCCGTCTCTCTGTATTGAAGGGACGGATTTTCTTGCTATAAACCGAATGATTTTATAAACTCGCCTGGGCTTCTGCAACAATTCATTGTTGCAAATTTAAATATTTACTTCAGAAGCTGGACAGATGGTGGTACAGGTTCCAAGGGGTGCTCATTCGATTTGAAGCAAACATGCGCAGTGGATGAGCCACCCGCATTAACAATATAACCAACCAGTTGTCCATGATTTTCCGTTACAGAATTACCCAACATGGTCAGGCAGGCTGTGGGTGCCATAACTGTTCCAAATATGCCGGTATTGCCATTCCCTCGCAGATCCATCCTGGGAGTGTCGGATGAACCCGTGCATGACGAGAGGGTCTGCTGACCAGCTTTCAGCAAGTTTAAATCACAAATAATATCGTGGTGTCCATTGGTCCCCTGGCAGGTCAACGGCAAAATGATGGCATAGCCCTTGTATTCATTGGCTGGGT
>CAZLJB010000002.1:0-34988 GCA_964559195.1 uncultured Anaerolinea sp.
CCGTGAATTCAGTTTGCCCAACCGGAAACTGAAGAGCAACCAATCCACTTTCTGAAACAGCAACCCACAAATCACCAAGAGGGGTGATACCGGTATGACCGATGAAGATAATTGGCATGAAATATGGTTCTCCTGTTTTTGTGTTAATAATCATGTTTCTTTTTTACAACTCAAGCCCCAGCAGTGGAATTTCCATCTCCTGGGGAGTTAATCCACCGTGGTGACCATAGAATTTTTGCTCAAACCTATCCTGTTCGTACCACCAGATTGACTCGTAGCGATACGCCAGCACCACCAGGTTGCCAACGCGAGAGAGGAAATTCTCAGAAACATCCGGTCCAAAATAGCCCTGGGCAATGAGATCGGCCGTCCTGACCACATCCGCCCTGCCAGCCAGACCATGCGACAACAAATACAAGGCTTCATCAAGCAGCTCGTCCTTGATGTAGAGAAACAGGTCACGGCAAGAGCCTCCTGGAACGAGCAGGTCACCCTTACGATTGGTCTTGATAAATTTTTCGATGCCCGGGAAGGCCTTGTTCAGGTAGATTGTGGTGGCCGGATCAATTTCAGATTGTCCATGGTCGGCACTCAGGAGCAAAAGTGTTTTGCCCTTCGGCCTGGACTTTTCAATCAGTTGTTTTTCCATGACGTGCAGGAACATATCTACTTCCGCCTCAACCTGCTCTGACGCAGGGCCGTAATCATGGCTGACTGAGTCAATACGGTCGTAGTACATAAAATAATAATTCCTGCCCTGGGATTGGTTTAACGACAGGGATAAATTCAAGACTGTCTCTGGCAGGGATTTGTATCCACGTGCAGTGGCGCCATCAAAGACAATATTCGAATAGGTGGAGGGCGTGTACTCACGATGTTGAAAGATGGTTGAGGCTACACCAAGTTTGTTTAGCTTCTGGTAAATTGTGGATGTAGGGTAGAGCATTTTCGGATCGATGCCTGTTTCTTTCAACTGATCACGCTCAGATGTGCCCGAAAAGGAAAATAAAAGTGGGACAATCATGGCATCCAGCAAAGGCTCGTAATAATTCCATTCAAAGATACCGCTTTGACCCACATTCAACCCGGTGTGAATACAGGTCACGTGCCCAGATGTGGTGGATGGAAATTGCGAGGTCAGTTTATGGACACTCCCGGCCCGGGAAAAACGATCCAGAAATGGATGGGACCCAAATTTCTCAAAATGCCGCCAGCCAAAGCCATCGATAAAACAGAAGATCAGGTTGTCGTATTCATCCTGAAAAGCCGAGAAAGGTTTCCCGTTGCTGAAAACGGATTGGATGGATGTGGGCAGACTGGCAAATCCGCCCGAGTCGTAGCGTGGTTTAATAAAGGTAGGGTTCATGATCATTTCCGTTGATAACAAGGTGGACAGTCCGGTGATTTATTAATAGTTGATAAATAATATCAGCAAAAGCAACATCTCTTATTAAATTGCGCTATTATAATAAACTATCTTTTCGGGAAATAAAAACATTAATAAAAGTAAAGAATCAAGATTGACCAAGGAGACCTTATGAAAAAACAAGTATCCAAAATGCTAGCCTGCTTAATATTATTCAGTATGGCGTTGAGTGCCTGTGGTTCACTGACCCCGGTTGCACCCCCAGCCTCACCAACCAGCGTGCCAACTGCTACGGATGTACCAACCACGACCGCTGCTACTCCTGCAGAAGTTCAACAACCATATCAACTCAGTGGAGATTTTTCTTACTCTAACGACATTATCACTACATATTATGTGGAACAGGCCGTAGCGCTCGTAGATATGTTCGGTTTTGTAAAACGTGATAAGGAATGGCTCATCCCGGTTTCATCCCAAACATTGGGATTCTTAAAAATCGATCCAAAAACGAAAACCGGCTCTTATATCCTGCTGCTGCCCGCCAAACCAACCGGCAGCCTGGTAGATGTGGATAATAATAACAAATCTGACAAAGGCTTGCAGATTTTCGCGGTCTCATACCAACCCAACCTGACGGGCGGGCCTTATGCGGAGGGCGACGACCCAAGTTATGGCTGGCCCACTTATCTTGCATCCGTCCGAACAGATACAGAGAATAAAGATGAGGTACTGAGCGGCAACCTGGTGATCTGGGCACCCGATGGAAACCAGAAATTTCCGACTGGTTTCGGGGCCGATAAAAAATTGTTTACAGCAGATGATCCGGTCGGGCCGGTGCCAAGCGGATATTCGATCGTCAACCTGGACAAAGAACCTTTTACGATCAGTACTGACAACCAACCCAAATTACCGCTATATGAACCAAAAGACGTGGCAATCAAGGATTTTTCCAGCGATCCTTACAGCCAGGCTTTTGATAAGATGTTCGAGATCGTCAAAAAAGAATATGCATTTAATGGGTTCCCGGGCAAACAACCAGATTGGGATAAGCTTTATGCTGCCATCAAACCCCGGGTGCAAACCGCTGAACAAAAGAAGGATGCGATGGGTTACTTCCAGGCGCTGCGTGATTTCACCTGGGCTTTTAAAGATGGGCACGTTGGACTGGGCGGAGGCGACCTCGGCAACCAGGATTTTAGCAACTTCATCAGCGCAGGCTATGGCTTTGCCATCCGTGAACTGGACAACGGAAAATCCCTGGTGATCTATGTACTTAATGGTGGTCCTGCCGCCCTGGCGGGGATGCAAGTGGGCGCAGAGATCACGGATTTCAATGGCCAACCCATAAAGGACGCGATCAGCGGCGCACAATCCTATTCACTGCAATCTTCTGATTTTGCAATTCGCTACCAAAAGGCGAGGTATCTACTGCGCGCTCCCGCCGGCAGCGAAGCGAGTGTGACCTTTATTAACCCAAAAGGCCAGCCAAAAACCGCCAAATTAACCGCGGTTGCGGAAACCAATAGCTTCCGCCGTACTTCGATCTACTTTGGCGTCGATACCAGTTCCCTCATCCCGGTCGACTCAAAGATCATCGACTCGCAAATCGGGTATATCAGGATCAACACCAACTACGACGACCTGGGCTTGATCATCCGTCTGTTCCAACGAGCCCTGGATCAATTCAAAGCCAACCAGGTTAAGGGCATCATCATCGATATGCGCTATAACTCCGGCGGTGCAAACCTGGGGTTGGCGGGCTTTCTCACCAGTAATAAAATTCCAATGGGACAGCTTGAATATTACAGCGATACAACTGGGAAATTCGAGCCGGAAGGTTTGCGAGATAAAGTATTACCCAATTTGGAACAGTACAGCTTTGACAAAATGGTGCTGTTGGTGGGCCAGGGCTGCTACAGTGCCTGCGAATTGGAATCGTATGGATTCAGCCAGGTGCCGGGCATGCAAGTGGTTGGATTGACACCAACCGGTGGCGTGGAGGCTGAAGTAGCCCGTGGCCAATTTAAACTACCTGAAGGCATGTCTTTGCAAATTCCGACCGGGCGCTTCACTTTACCAGATGGCTCATTGTTCCTGGAAGGCCAGGGTGTTCAACCAACCATCAAGGTGCCAATGGATGAAAAAAATGCGTTCTCAACCGATGACATTGTGTTGCAGGCTGGGAAGGATGCCATTCTGAAGCTACCCGGGCAAGGCGTGACCCCCTCCGGGCCGCCTAGCATGTTGGATGCGACCGGAGTCCAGGCGGCTGTTGGTGCAGGTGCCAAGCAGTTGGAAGCACTGGCCAATGAAAAATACACCAATGCCCAGATGGCAAAAATAGATAGCGTCTTATCCTATACCATTCCATTAACGAAATCTGAAACTCTGCTCTGGGCCTGGGGATGGTGTGCCAAAGACCAGGCAACCCTGGATGAAAATTTGAAGAAAATAAAATTGGATTTCCAGATTGAATCCGTCGCGATATCTCTGGATAAATTCGTCAAAAAACAGGGTAGTTCTGGTGGGCAGGCCTGTATCACTTATATTGGAGCATTGGCTGATTGGAAGGGCGGCGAGAACCACCTTTCAACAAAGGTCACGTATACTGCTCCGATCAATGATGGCAGCACCGATTATCAGGCTGGTACCCAGACCTTTGAATATACTGTTATCGTACAACCTTAGAACTCCTTGAATCAAAACAGGGGCGCGTATCGCGCCCCTGTTTTGATTCAAGGAGAAGGCTTATTTTCGTCAAGAATAAAGATGGTTTTCAGGTAAGGCTAGCGTTTAATATTAATCATGACAAATCCGACAATGCATACCAATATGCCAACGTAATTGATGATTGTCAACCTTTCCTTGAAAAACACAGCGCCCAAAATAACGAGAAAAAGGGAAGCAAGCACATTAACCATAATCCCAAGCAAGCTCAATTCCCAGCCCGCCCGGTAGGCCAATAATGTGGCAATTTCCACACCGGCAATCGCGAATCCAAGCGCATAGCTGACCCAGTTCAGTTTCTGAAATGATATGAGCAGGCTGCCTGTCGGAAAAAACACAAACATGACCAGGGTTATTCCAAGCCCAACAGTGTAGGTAATGGTCAGAGCCAGGGCCGGGTTGACATTGGCAGGGGTCATTTTCTGAAATACGTTATACAACACCGTTGAAAACGCAGCCAGACTGGCGGTTAGAATGAGGGTCATGTTGTTTTTTCCGGTCATATTTTTAATGATTGGGTTTTGGCTTACATTATTGTTAGCTGCAGGGCTCGCGTAGGGTAAACGTAGGGTAAACGTCAAGTACAGTTATGAGGTTAGTGATAAATTAAGAATGTAAAAAGTGATTTCTCTTCTCCTCCTTTGAAAGGAGAGCCGGGGTCGGCGTCCCCGGCTCTCTCGATTCTACCACCCTGTCACGCTACATCGAATTCCAGTTATTTAATCCAGCAGATCTCAATATGGTTTTATATCAAGGAATTGGGGTGTGTTTCAATTCAAAATGAGAACTACTGTATTTTCTCTCAGATGGTTGACAAATCGGACGGCAACCGCGAAAGCCGTACGCCCCCTTGAGATTGCCGGGTAAATACAAACTCGAACTTGGGTATAATGTGCAATACACAATCTGTGGGTTGCACATTATCATTCAGGAGCAGTCATGACAGTTCAGATCACTGTAATCGGGCTGGGGCAAATTGGCACATCAATCGGTCTCGCACTCGCCAAATATCCAGATCGCATCAACCGGATTGGGTACGATCGTGTGCTTGAAACCCAGAACAAAGCCAAAGAACTCGGCGCATTTGATGCCGTCAGATTTAACCTGCCATCAGCAATCGAAGGCACAGATGTGGTTGTGCTTAGTATTCCACTGGATCAAATTGAAGAGACTTTGAGACTGATTGCCCCAGACCTGCGAGAAGATGCGGTTGTGCTGGATTTCTCCCCCCAAAAATCAGCGTCATATCAATGGTTCTCAAAGCATATCCCAACCGGAAGACACTACGTCGGTTTGGTTCCGGCTATAAACCCAAATTGGATCGATCAGCCTGGTGGCGGTATCCAGGCTGCCAGGGCGGATTTGTTTGATGGTGCCACAATTGGCATCGCTGCCCCATCCGGGATTTCATCCCAGGCAATGAAATTAGCCGCTGACATGGTGGAATTATTAGGGGCTCAGACCATCTTTTTGGATATGCTGGAAGCAGACGGCATGACGATGACCGCACACCTGCTGCCGCAGATATTATCGGCTGCCCTGTTGAATGCCACAGTCGGACAACCAGGCTGGACGGAAACACGCCGGTTTGCCGGACAGCCTTTTGTCCAATCAACCGCTGCGCTGGGAAGCGATACCCTTGAGGCGCTTGAACAAGCACTGTTTCAAAACCCACTGAGCGCGACCAACGCACTGGATAATACCATTGGCGCGCTGACGCATTTACGAATGGCCATTGAAAAAGGTGACCGGGCTGATTTACACAAACGCCTGGAACTGGCACTTGCGGATCGCGAAAACTGGCTGGGTGAACGCCAGCGCGCTGATTGGAACAGGCAGGCAGAAAAACCTGATGCCCCCAAAAGCGCAGACCTGCTTAAACGTTTTTTTATGGGTAATCTGCGCAAAGATAAGAAATAAAGGCATGCCATTTTATTGTTATATCGCTAAATGTCGTGACGGAACGTTTTATACCGGATGGACGACGGATCCCATCCGACGCGAAAAACAGCACAACGCCGGGACAGGCGCGAGCTATACCCGCATGCGCCGCCCGGTGAAGATGGTTTATATAGAAGAACAACCTGACCGGACCAGTGCCATGAAGCGGGAATATGAAATCAAGCGCTTATCGCGGGAAAAAAAGGGAAAGCTGGTTTATTCCCAAGAAAAAAAACCGTAACTACCTGGGATAATACCGCGCCCTAAAAACATCTGTAAAAAGATGGGGTATGCCAGTTGGTAAGATGGGAATCTCAGTTGAAATGGGCGAGGTGGGTGTTTGGTTAAAATGGAAGCGGGGAAAATGATCTGAACGAAAAATAGAAGGACGGATCGTTTTTAAATTGGGTGTCTAACCTTTGAGCGCGCCCGCCATCAAACCTCGCAGAAAGTAACGTCCAAGGAAAATATAGACCAGCAAGGTAGGCAGAGCCGCCAGAAGTGAGCCTGCCATCTGAATGTTCCAGGCAATAATTTGACTACCCGCCATGTTATTAAGGGCAACTGTGATGGGCCAGAATTCAGGTTTGGTTAATACCACGGCAAACAGAAAATCATTCCAGCTGGCAGTAAATTGCCAGATCAGTACCACCACAAAAGCTGGTGCTGAAAGCGGTAATAATATATACCGATAGGTCTTGAGAATATCCGCGCCATCAATCCGCGCGGCTTCGATAATTTCAGTCGGTATGGTGGCGTAGTAATTGCGAAAAATGAGCGTGGTAATGGGAATCCCATAAATAATATGCGCCAATACCAAACTCGGCAAGCCACCATACAGACCGATTGCCCGCATAAACTGAACCAGAGGGATAAATATGCTCTGGTAGGGAATAAACATCCCGAAGAGGATGAGCGGGAAGATAGCATTTGCGCCGCGGAACTTCCAACGCGCAAACACAAAACCATTTAGCGACCCAATTACGGCAGATATAACGGCCGCAGGTACTACCATGTTGATACTGTTCCACATGTAAGGAGCCAGTTTGTCAAAAGCCGCCACATAATTATCGAAACTCAACACGACAGGCAAATTCCACATGGTCTTAAGACTGACCTGGTCAAACCCCTTAAAGCCGGTCACCAGGATCACATACATGGGAACCAGATAAATAAACGAAAGCAGCAGCAATGGGATGTAAAGCAGATAACGAGCGGGAAAATGGATTCTTGAGAAGAGGCTGGTCTTGTTCATAGATCGGCTTCGTGCCTCAGGTTAAAGAAAATATATGGGATGATCAGGATGGAGATAATCAACAGCAGCAGGATCGAAATGGCTGCGCCACGTCCAAAAAAATAACCGTCAAAGGTGGCCTGCCACATGTACAAAGCCGGCACATCCAGGGCAAGTTGTTTCCCTGCCAGGGCAATAATCAGATCAAACACTTTCATTGAGATATGACCAAGGATGATAACCGCACTGAGTGTGACTGGGTTGAGCATCGGGAAAATGATATATCGGTAAAGTTGCCACTCCGAAGCTCCATCCGCCCGGGCCGCCTCACGAATTTCTTCCGAAATGCTGCGCAAACCACCCAAATATAATGCCATTGTAAAGCCGGACATTTGCCAGATGGCGGCCAGGGCAATGGCAGCTATACCCCAGATGGGGGTGGTATGCCAGCGATTAACAAGAAAACCCCAACCCAAATAATCAAAAACCTGGTTCAAACCGCTGATGCGCGTCCCTTCCGCTGGATTCATCAACCAGCGCCAAACAACGCCTGTGACAATATAGGAAATAGCCATCGGAAAGAGAAAAAGACTACGAAAGAAATTTTCCCCGGGCAAGTTTTGGTCAAGTAAAACGGCCAGGGTAATCCCAAGCAAAAGGGCGCCAAACACAAAAACAACTGTAAAAATGGCGGTATTGCGTAAATCGATCAAAAAACGAGGGTCTAAAAACAACTCAGCATAATTTTTGAGACCCACCCATGTAAAATCTGGTAACAAACCGACCCAGGCGCTGAAAGATACCCGCATGGTCCAGGCGATAAACCCATAAATAAATATGCCCACCGCAATAATCGATGGAGCCACAAGAGCAACCGAGATAATGGCATCTGTGTTATTCAGCTTTGCCATGAAAAGCCTTTGAAAGGAAAGAACAAGTGATCGAAGGCTGCCGGCAGGGACGGTTCGTCGACCGGTCTCGCCCTGAGAAGCGGCAACGTTTGCAAGCGGCGTTCCGGGTACGGAATCGGGCTTTAACGGCATGGACCAGAACTTTTACAAACATCCGCCAGGGCGGCTTGAAACCGATCGATGTTTTTATCTGTCAGAAAAATACCCAGATCAGTATTGATTTCGGTTTTCCAGGAATCATTTGCAACCACGCCGTGATACAGTGAGCCAACCAATATATCCTGCCCCCATTCATCCATGGCCGATTGCAGATATTGATCATAGAGAGACCGGTCAGCATCACTACGAGCCGGTATGGAGCCCTTGACAGGATTAAAGGCGTCCTGACCTTCCCGTGAGCCAGCCAGTTTCAGCCAGGCAATCGCACCAGCGCGATTAGGCGCCCCAATTGGCAAAACAAAAGAATCAGAAAGAAATTGAAAAACACCCGCAGTACCCGGAACAGAAGCCCAGCCATAATCCATCTGAGGAATTTTCCCCAATTCCTTGTAATATGCTTCCGCCCAATCACCCATAATATTAAATGCAGCATCACCATTCACTACGAGCTGGGATGCATCCTGCCAGGATAGTGTGGCTGCGTCACTATTGGTATAGCGCAGGACTGTATCAAAATTTTGCAGAGCCTTGTAAATTTCGGGACTGGACCAATCGGTTTTCCCGGTCCAGAGACCGCTGTATTTTTCCGGGCCAAGCGATGCCAGCAAGATTGTCTCAAAAACATGCATAACCGTCCATTGTTCACCCAATGCCAGTGGAATAGTTTTGGTTGCACTCAATTTTTCAAGATCAGCCAAAAATTCATCCAACGTGACAGGAACCGGGATGTTATTTTCAGCGAGAATCCGGGGGTTATACCAGAGTACATTGGCACGATGAATATTAACTGGAACGGAGTAAATATTGTCATCCTGAGATATAAGCGGGATTAATGCTTTTGGCATGACATCCAACCATTTTTCCTGCTCATACAGAAAATTAAGCGGTTCTAATTGGTGGGCTTTTACATAGGTGCCAATCAGCTCCTGCCCGGCATGGCCCTGCCAAGAATCTGGAGGATCACCCGCCTGTAATCGCGAAGCCAGAACAGCGCGAGCATTTGTACCAGCTCCACCCGCTACGGCTGCATTAATAAAGTCGATATCAGGATTTTGAGTCTTAAAAATCTTAATCATCGCATCCAATCCAGCAGCCTCTCCGCCACCCACCCACCATGAAAAAATTTCAACTTTCTTACGTTGGACTGTGGGCGTTCCTGTGAAAGATGGTGGGACAAGCCTGGAAGTTCCTGTTGCATGCATTTCGCTTGTAGCCGGCGTGCTACAAGCCGCAAAAACAAGTCCAATCAGCACCACCAAACCGGGTAGACCCCAAACAGGTCTTTTAGAAACCATTTTCTCTTCTCCTTAATCGCATTCACCCTGAAAATACAAAGCTGCATAAAAAGCACCTCACAATAAAACAATATTACCCTTTTTCGCCGTTTTCTGAGGCTATTTTGAAAAAATACTTAACAGTTTATGCGCCCAAGTAAGGAGATAATTCACCAGTCGTTGTGATACCGATTACAATTAGTGTAACGGAGTTACAAACTTATCTCAATTCCCTTTCGGACAAGCGCTGGACAAACATTGGACATGGACCAACTAACTTTTAACAGCCTCTTCCGTGATTTGATTTCCCGTATTTACGATCGGGTCGCCATTGAAAATCACCCATTGGCGGCTCATTTTTTAATTCCATCTGATTCAAAAGTTCGCCGGGCAGATGCAATCCGCCAATTGATCCTGGGGGAAATTGAAAACCTGCGACCAATGGGGTCGGAAATACTCTGGCAATCTCCGGAATGGCGACCCTACCTGATCCTGAATAAGCGTTATGTGGAAGCCGAGGAACCAACCGATATTGCCCGTTCACTTTTTATCGGCGACCGGCAATACCGGCGTGATCACAGCCGGGCTTTGCAGGCACTCAGCACAAGAATCTGGGAAATTTGTTTTTCAACGAACAAAGACGGCGAAGATCAGGTAAGTCCGGTGGGGGATGACCATCAGGACTTTGAATTTCACCCAGAAGATTTGGACTTGCACGAAATTTTGGATGGCGTAATCAGCCTGACTTCCCGCCGGCTGGCAAGTGAGAGAGTCCATTTAAATCTGGAAATTCCTGACGCACGAATGGCAATATTCACAGACCGGGTTGTGTTAAGGCAAATTTTACTGAGCCTGCTCAATTATGTAATGCACATGAGAGAAGATACCAGCCTTTCGTTGAAGGTAAAAACAGACCACGGCCTGGTACTCAGCCTGTTCTTTGAAGCCGATGAACAATGGGCCAGTATTCAAAACGACGAACAGGACACACTCGAATTTGTGCGCAAACTGAGTCCACGCCTGCCTGCCAGGCTGGAAGAAGTTTACCCGCCGCCCGGCAAAGCTGGTCCGGCGGAAATTCACATTATATTTGGCTCAGCAAAACCTAAAACCGTATTAATGGTAGACGATCAACCAGCCACGCTAAAAATGTTTCAACGTTATCTAAGTGGCACTGCCTGGGATCTTACCGGTCTCAGTGATCCAAGCCAGGCCGTTGAAGCAGCCCGGAAATTGCAGCCGGCTCTAATTCTACTGGATGTTATGATGCCACGTATTGATGGTTGGGAAGTGCTGCAGGCCCTGCAACTGGACGGCCAGACTAAAAATATACCAATTATTATTTGTTCAGCCTGGGGTGAACCAGAATTGGCCCAATCGCTGGGCGCTGTCAAATTTCTTAAAAAACCGATAATCCAGAAAGACTTACTCGAAGCCCTCAGTCACCTGGCCATTATTCCGGACTAAACTCATGCGCTGGCTCCAAACAATAAAAAGAAAAGATACAGAGCTGCAAGACCTGATGCGCTCAACGGCTCGCAACCTTGTATACACCATCACCGGTTTATATCTTGTATGGCATATGATTGCCACACTTGGTTATCCCCAATTCTTCAGCCCAAGCCTGTGGAGTGTTTCGGTTTACATGCTCTGCCTGGTGTTCATCACGCTGCGCCTGATTGAACAGCGCTATTTTTTATCCCAGATTATCTGGTTGGCAGGATTGGCGGGCGCAATATTAATGGGGTATTCGATCTACCAATGGACGGAAACGCTGCTATTAATGCTTAGCCTGCCGTTGATTGCTGTGGTCACGGTCGGGTTGCCTGGAACAGTAATAACTGTAATTGGGATCAGTCTTGTGGTTAACATTCTGGAGCGCGTTTATGGATTACCGGAAGGCTTCACAATCGCGATCTTGCTTGGCAGTACTTTTATTGCCATTTTTGGATGGGGGGTTTCGAGTAATCTGCTCTCCGCCCTGGATGCAGCCTCCTACCATTACGGCGAGGCACGCCGGCTGCTGGAAGAAACGCGCAATCACCGCGCTGAAATCAGCCGCATGCTCAAAGATCGCAACCAAGTAAATTATCAACTTGAGCGTATGAACGAAATGTTGATCTATGCGCGGGCGCAGGCCGAAGATGCGCGCGAAAACCGCAATCGATTTATGCTGGCTGTCAGCCATGAACTGCGCAGCCCGCTAAATTTTATTATTGGATTCAGCGATTTAATGATCAATGCACCAGAAACATATGCTTCGGTCAGGAACTGGCCAGCCGGGCTGTATGACGATATTCAGGAAATCTACACGTCCAGCAGACATCTGATGCGCCTGATCAACGACATCCTCGATATGGGGAAAATTGATGCCCGGCAAATGTCGTTATATCGCGAAAAAGCACAACTTGATCAGATCGTTGCGGATGTGCGCGACATGTTGGCAGGCGCCTTCACCCAAAAAGGAATCGAACTGGTCATCCAGATTCAACCTGATCTACCGGCAGTCTTTGTGGACACGACCCGTATCCGCCAGGTACTGATCAACCTGCTTAATAACGGCTTGCGTTTTACTGACCAGGGCAGTGTGACCATCAAAATTGAAAAACAGGATGGTCACATTTTGGTGAATGTCACCGATACCGGCACAGGTATAGCCCACGAGGATTTGCCAAAGGTTTTTGATGAATTCCGCCAGGTTGGCGATGAAAACTGGCGACGCCGCGCTGGAACCGGGCTGGGGCTTTATATCAGCCGCCATTTTGTAGAACTACACGGCGGCACGATGGATGCGGAAAGCACCCCAGGCCTGGGTACTCGTTTTTATTTCATCCTTCCGTTGGACTCAACCAGTAATGAGAAAACAGACCAAACGGAACAAAACCTACCCTCTCAACATGACAACCGGCTGGTGCTGCTTGTCACGGAACGCGCCGATGATGTTGCGATGTTGCAGCATACCCTGGACGGTTATACCTTGCAACAATTTCGAAACACCAAACAAGCCGAAGAACAGGCTGGTAAGCTATTTCCTCGGGCTGTAATTGTGGCATCAGAGCCTGGCGCCCCGCCGATTGAAAATTTTCCTTACGATTTGCCTATTGTATATTTCAGCTTGCCCCGACCCGGTAAATTGAGACGAAACCTGCATGCCCACCTTGTCAAACCAATTTCACGCAAACTATTGCTTGACACGCTCCAAGCCCTGGGTCCAAAGGTTCAGCGGGTGTTGGTGGTGGATGATGATCCGGCCATGATCCGTTTTGTGCAACAAGCCCTGAGAGCTGAAAACGATCGTAAACCCACTCAGGGCTATGAACTGGTAAGCGCCCTGAATGGAAAGCAGGCGCTGGAATTATTAACAATTAACCCAGTTGACGCCATCCTGCTTGACCTGGAGTTGCCTGATATCAATGGCTGGGAATGGTTGGCCAGCCTGGAAAAACAGAAAACTCTGCCGGATATCCCTATTATCATTATCTCAGCTCAGGATCTGCCAGAAATGAACCTGGTGCCTGGCACTAGCACATTGCACCTGAGCCTGAATCGGCCATTTAAAATAGCAGAACTGGCCAGCGTGGTCAAATCAGTCCTGGAAAACATCCTACCCCAATATCCACAAGAAAAATAAGTAGGATTACCAATGTACGGGGATTATTTCCTGACAAAATTGGATTCCACCCATTAAATAAACATAGAGAGAATTGATGTCAGTAAAATTCAGCTGTTGAATATTGATGATATAATTTTGTGCGCTGAATTTCAGAATATGGAACCTACTTACGAAACCACCCGAGACCTCTCCCTGCTCGATAACATTGAGCACCAACCGGATGTAACCCAGGCCGATCTTGCCTCACAGCTCGGAATGGCGGTCGGTACTGTTAACTGGCATCTCAAACGACTGATATCCAAGGGTTATGTCAAGGTGATGCATGCAGAACGCCGCAAGCTGCGTTACATCATCACACCCGAAGGGCTGGCCTTGCGCGCGCGCCTGACCGTGGATTACGTTGAGCAGCAATTTAATCTTTACCGACGCGTACGCCAAAAGGTAAAGGAATATGTAGACCAGATCAAAGCCGAGGGTTTTGACCGCCTGCGCCTGGTGGGGGAAGGTGATGTGGCCGATATCTGCCGCCTGACCTGTCTTGAACAAAGCATCAGCATTGTTGACCAGCCCCACATTCCGACACTGGAAGTAAAAGGCCTGAGTGTGGCTCTCATTAACGTGGAGAAAGAATGAATTCATCCTCAAAACACGTGGTAGTGACTGGTGGCGCTGGATATATTGGTTCGCTGTTAACGGCTCAACTCCTGCAGCATGGACATCGCGTGACCGTAATCGATAACCTGCTTTTTGGTGGCGAATCGCTGATGACTTTTTTGTCGCATCCCAATTTCCATTTTTCCAAAGCAGATGTAACTGACGCGCGTAGTCTGCGCGATTCACTGCCTCGCAGCTGGCCAAAACCGGATGCCATCTTCCACCTGGCTGGAATTGTTGGCTTCCCAGCCTGCCAGGCCGTGGGAAAACAGGCAGCCTGGCATCACAACGTGACTGCCACTCGGAATATTATGGACCAGGCAGATAGCTTACAAGTGGGTCGTTTTATTTACACCTCCACTTACAGCGCTTACAGCACGACACCCGATGGGCTGCTCGTGACGGAAGAAACTCCACTCAACCCGCAATCTTTATATGCCGAAACCAAGGTAGCAGCGGAAGAAATTTTGATCCCACAAGGTGCGCTGATTTTTCGGCTTGCCACACTCTATGGGGTATCCCCTCGCACGCGCTTTGACCTGGTTGTAAACCAGTTTGTACTGGATGCTTTTATCAAACGTGAACTGGTGATTTACCAACGAGGCTATTCACGCTCTTTTGTACATGTATTGGACGTCGTCCACGGCATGATGATGGGTCTGGATGCTCCCGATGACAGGGTACACGGCCAGGTTTACAACCTGGGAACCGGAAACGGAAATTACACAAAAGATCAGATTGTGCAGTTGGTAATTAAACGACTTCCAGAAACATTTATCCAGTATAAGGATTTGACGTTTGGTGGTGATGTGCGCGACTTATCGGTATCTTTTGAAAAAATTCAAAACCAGTTGGGTTTCAAGGCAGCTCTGACCGTCGATGATGGCGTACGGGAAGTGGTCAACACCCTACGTCTCGGTTTAATCCGGGAGCCTCAACACGAACGCTATCGAAACGCGCATTTTATTGTCAGATAGAATCAAACAATTACAACCTTTTACCGATCAGACAACTTCTTACCCTACTGGACTGAACAAGAAAGGATGCGCAAATAAATGGAAAATTTTTGGAATGGAAAACGTGTATTAATAACCGGCGGCGCTGGTTTTCTGGGATCCTTTGTGACCCAAAAGCTGAAAGATGCTGGCGCTGATGACCTGTTTATTCCACGAATTGAAAATTATAACCTGGTGGATCGCGATGATATCCGGCGGCTATTCAAGGACTCGCTGCAAGGTATCGACCCACAGAAAATGGTAATTATCCACCTGGCAGCGCATGTTGGCGGGATTGGCGCAAATCGCGAACACCCTGCAGAGTTTTTCTATGATAATTTGATAATGGGTGTGGAATTGATGCACCAGGCCTGGCAAAATAAAGTTGGCAAATTCACCGCCATCGGAACAGTTTGCGCATACCCAAAGTTCACCCCAGTGCCTTTTAAAGAAGATGATTTGTGGATCGGTTATCCTGAAGAAACCAATGCGCCCTATGGCCTGGCGAAAAAAATGATGCTGGTGCAGTCGCAATCCTACCGCGAACAATATGGCTTTAACTCCATCTTCCTTCTGCCCGTGAATCTCTACGGTCCAGGAGATAATTTCAACCCGTCTTCATCGCATGTCATCCCAGCATTGATCCGCAAGTCGATTGAAGCCCAGGAACGGGGCGACAAGGAAATCATTGCCTGGGGTGATGGTACGCCAACGCGCGAATTCCTGTACGTCGAAGACGCAGCCGCTGGCATTGTTGCCGCCACTGAGAAGTATAACGACTCTGATCCGGTCAACCTGGGTTCAGGTTACGAGATTTCGATCAAAGAACTGACCGAAATGATCATCCGTCTGACCGGATTCGAAGGCCAATTGACGTGGGATACCAGCAAACCCAACGGACAGCCGCGCCGCGGATTGGACGTCAGTCGTGCCAGGGAGAAATTTGGCTGGCAGGCAAAGATGTCTTTTGAGATCGGCTTGCAGCGCACCATCGAGTGGTTTAGAACCAATCGAGACAAAATTAGATAGTCTCTTCAAGGTATGAGATTGTCAGTGGAC
This sequence comes from uncultured Anaerolinea sp., assembly GCA_964559195.1. Taxonomy (GTDB): domain Bacteria; phylum Chloroflexota; class Anaerolineae; order Anaerolineales; family Villigracilaceae; genus UBA5195. Next base: position 15,934 of record CAZLJB010000002.1, read on the forward strand.
AAAAAAATGGCTGAAATTATCAAAATCGAACCAACCACCATCTACATCCGCCCCACCAATGGTTTTGCTGCTTTAAACCTGGGCGATCTGTGGCAATACCGGGAATTGGTGGTATTCATGATCTGGCGGGATATCATGGTGCGTTATAAGCAGACTTTGCTTGGCGCGCTCTGGGCCATCATTCAGCCTGTCATGACCATGCTGGTTTTCAACTTTCTATTTAACAACGTTGCCAAAGTCTCAACCGATGGCATTCCATATCCAATATTCTCATTTGCAGGGTTACTGCCCTGGGGCTTGTTCACCACCGCCCTTAATACCGCCAGCCGCTCGCTGACATCCAATCACAACATGATTTCAAAAGTCTATTTTCCGCGCCTGGTACTGCCGATGGCTTCGGTACTGGGCGGGCTGGTTGACTTTGCAATCGCTTTTGTGATCATGGGTTGCCTGATGGCTTATTACAATGTATCACCCACCTGGGATGCACTCTGGGCAGTGCCGGTTTTCCTGCTGCTGACCATCATTACCGCCCTGGGCGTGGCCCTTTGGCTTTCTGCCATCAACGTCCAATACCGGGATGTGGGCTACGCGCTGCCCTTCCTGACCCAATTCTGGATGTTTGTCACTCCGGTGGCTTACTCGTCAAAAGTTATTTCAAGTAAATGGCAGATGGTCTACGCCCTCAACCCGATGGCGGGGGTTGTGAATGGGTTTCGCTGGGCCTTGCTTGGGAAGGGCAACCCCCCTGATATGCTCGTGGCAATATCAACGGTCATTGCGCTGCTGGTACTTGTCAGCGGTCTGATTTACTTCCGAAACATGGAAAGAACTTTTGCAGATACGATTTAAGATCAGGTGTTGGCTGGTGGCTGTTTACAGGCAGGAAGAGATCTTGAGCGGATGAACTGTGAGAAGACTGGAACATTATGACGATTGCCATTAAAGTAGATAATATTTCAAAACGCTACAAAATTGGTCTTGCTCCTGGCAAATTCCAATATGGAATGCTGCGCGATCAGATCATGGATGCGGCCAAAGCGCCGTTTCGGCTGGCTGCAGCCGCCTTTAGAAAAAATACAACAGAATATCCAGCCCAGGCTGCCGGGTTCATTTGGGCTTTAAAAGATGTCTCCTTTGAACTGGAAGAGGGCAGAGTACTCGGTATTATTGGCCGAAACGGAGCCGGGAAAAGCACCCTGCTTAAAGTACTTTCCCGCGTGACAGAACCGACCAAGGGCACCGTCTCGGTGCGTGGACGGGTTGGATCACTGCTGGAGGTAGGCACAGGCTTTCATCCAGAATTGACCGGGCGCGAAAATATATACATGAACGGCGCCATCCTGGGGATGAAACGAGCCGAAATTGAACGGAATTTCGATCAAATTGTGGCTTTTTCTGAAGTGGAACAGTTTATTGATACCCCGGTCAAACGATACTCATCTGGCATGTACCTGCGATTGGCATTTGCGGTCGCGGCACACCTGGAACCGGAAATCCTGGTGGTGGACGAGGTGCTGGCTGTGGGCGATGCCGAATTCCAGCGCAAGTGCCTTGGGAAGATGAACGATGTGGCCGCACAAGGCCGCACTGTCCTATTCGTCAGCCATAACATGAGCGCCATCCTGCGCCTGACCCAGGATGTGATCGTGATGCAGAAAGGCCAGCTTGTTAAACGCGCCCCGACCAATGAAGCCGTAGATTTTTATCTCGCATCCGGGCAGGCTCAAGCCGGCGAGAGAGTCTGGGCTGCGGATGAAATCCCGGCCGGGGCTGCACCTTTCGTACCACTCTCACTGCAAGTAAAAGACGCACGTGGCGCAGTGGCTGATTCGCTGCGATCAACAGAGCCTATCACACTTGAAATGAATTATCGACTGACCGCACCGATCACAGGTTTGCGTGTGGGAGTTTACCTCAGCACGGTGCGAGGCGAATACGTCTTTACTGCTTTTGATGTAGATAATGGCGATTTATACGAGAAACATTCCACCCGCCAGGCGGGAGATTACATCAGCCGCTGCAAAATTCCAGGCGATTTATTAAACGAAGGTCGCTACATCCTGGGATTTAATGCCAGTTCATTTGGCGTGAAGCGCTATTTCATGGACGAAAACGCGCTGGCCTTCAACGTGGACCCGATGGGCGCGCCCGGTATGCAGTGGGCTGAACAAAGACAGGGCCCACTGAGACCCCGCCTGGATTGGGCCATTGAAAATCTTTCACTGTAGATTCGTAGAAAGGGAATTCTTTCACGTTTCCATTCAAATGACAATCAAAAATCTGGACCTGCCATTTTCCCATGACGATAAAAGACCTGCTCGGAAAAATCCCCTATTCGGCTGAAATATATACTGCCATCAGCCCGGGCCGGCCTCAGACACGCTACAACCTGACCCAGTTGGAGCAGGCTCTGCCTGCAGCGCTGGAACAAGTGAAACTGGCGGCAAAAAATATTCCAGATGGCAGACGCATCATTCTCTTCGCCACCCTGCACTACTGGGTGGAACAGGCTGCTATCATCGGGCTGACGCTGCGCGGGCTGGGCCATGATGTAACGATTGCCTACCTGCCTTATGGAGATTGGCGCAAACCAATCTCCAGTTTTGACCTGCGCCGGCAAGATCTCTACACCCGGCGGGTACTTGAACCACTGAAGGGATTAATCCGGGTCGTATCGCTGCTGGATGAAAAAGCCGGTACCAGCCTGCCGGATAACCTGGAACACGCTGTTGAAAATGCCTCGGCTTTTGATACCATGTACACCCTGCAAGTGGAAGATTACGACAAAAATTCCGAGCTTTACAGGCTGCGCATGGATCGTAATCGCAGCGCAGCCCTGGCAGCCCTTTCGCTGCTGGAAAAAGAACGCCCGGATGCAGTCCTGATTCCGAACGGTCTGGTGACTGAGTTGGGCATTTTCTACCAGGTTGCCCGGCAGCTGGATGTGCTGACCGTAACCTATGAATTCAACGACCAGCGTGAACAGATCTGGCTTTCACAAAACAATATTGTCATGCAGCAAAACACCAATGCGCTTTGGGCCGCCCGGGGCAAGACTGTCCTGACCGAAGCCCAACGCGAACAGATCGCCGGATTGGAGAATGCGCGCACCAGCGCCGGAAAGTATGGCAAAGGTACGCGTTTCTGGCAGGATGTGGCTTCGGTGGGTGGCGCAGCACAGCGGACAGCCCTGGGATTGGACGACCGCCCGGTGGTGCTACTGGCCACGAATGTACTGGGCGACAGTCTGACATTGGGGCGGAATGTTTTTACCGCATCCATGGCAGAATGGATTACAAAAACGGTGCAGTATTTTGCCAGGCGGCCAGATGTTCAACTGGTTGTGCGTGTACACCCTGGCGAACGCTTGATGAAGGGCCCATCCAGCCTGGATGTGATCAAAGCAGCACTGCCGGATCTGCCCGGGCACATCAAACTGATCGAGCCGCTGGAAAAAGTCAACACCTACGACCTGATGGAGATTGCCGGGTTGGGACTGGCTTATACCACTACGGTTGGAATGGAAATGGCCATGCGCAGTGTACCAGTCATCCTGGCCGGGCAAACACACTACCGTGGGCGTGGTTTTACCCACGATCCTGCCAGTTGGGAAGAGTATTTTGCCACGGCAGACAGACTGCTTTCCAATTTACCCGCCCACCGGCTGACCCCGGAACAGGTTGAAACCGCCTGGAATTATGCTTATCGCTTTTTCTTTGATTTTCCCCTGCCTTTTCCCTGGCGACTGATGCATTTTTGGAAAGATCTGGAAGAGTGGCCGGTTGGGCGGGTGCTCGCTGATGCGGGTAAGGCAGAGTTTGGTAAAACATTTGATTATCTCGCCGGTCAGCCGGTTAACTGGGCTTGAAAAAGATAAAAACATGAGCGATACAAAACAAAAAGTACGCGAGTTTTACGACGAGATCGGCTGGCAACAAGAAGCGGATGGGAGTTATCAAAACGCCCGCTATGAAGATCTGCGCCCTGTGACCGCCGAGTACATCCACAAAACGCGCCTGCGGGTCAACGCCGGATTGATCCCGACTGGAAAATTTCTACTGGACGCTGGTTCCGGCCCGGTACAATATCAGGATTACCTGACCTATTCCAAAGGATATGAAAAGCGGGTCTGTCTGGACATCTCAATCCAGGCCCTACGAGAAGCGCGCGGGCGGATTGGTGATCACGGCCTGTTTGTTGTCGCAGACCTGGCCAACCTGCCTTTCGGAGCCGATATTTTCGACGCTGAGGTATCCATGCACGCGATCCATCACCTGGCTCTCGAAGAACACCCGCGCGCGTATGCTGAGCTATACCGAGTGCTGAAACCCGGACGAACAGCGGCGATCGTAAATGGTTGGCACGAACCTCTGCTCAGCCAGATGGCCGAACCATTGATCAGCATCATGCGGCGGCTCTCAGGGAAAACTGCAAAAAAGAAGAAAAACTGGCTTGACGAAGAAGCCCCTGCCGGAACTTTCGTGCGCAAGATGACACCGGAATGGCTCAGACATGAAATTGGCAGCCAGATGACGCTGGAAATCCGGCCCTGGCGCAGCATGTCGACGCGCCTGCTGCGCTGGTTCGTACATCCCAGGCTGGGTGGTAGATTATTCCTGCGTTTCGTATTCTGGTTGGAAGAACTCTTTCCGCGTTTTTTTGGTGAAAATGGGCAGTATCCCCTGATCGTCATTAAAAAAGACGCTGCGGGCTAAATCAAATCTTATCAATCCGTTGCGCTTCACTCAAAATGCGTTTACTGTCGGGCAATTTGCTTTGGCACTTTCCCATCTCAATTTAGCAACGTAAACCAATGGTTTGCACGCGGATGTTTTCGCCAGGATAGGCAGCCTCCACCCGGGTATTCAGCTATTTTTTTTAACCTGGAAAATGGCCCGGTGGGGAGACTTGATTATTTAAATGTCAAATTTTACCGATCCAGCTTACTTAATAAACGAACAGTACCGGGATGCTTCCAAACTGGATGCGCGGATTATGCTGCACGAACGCTTCAGCACCAATCCGCAAGGTTGGTATGCCTGGGTTTTTGACAGCCTGGCAGAAATGCCTGTTAATGCGCGTGTACTGGAGTTGGGCTGCGGTCCTGGTTATTTATGGAAACATTGCGCAGAGCGCATCCCACCTGGTTGGAGAATCACGTTAAGCGATCCATCCGAAGGCATGCGCCTGGCGGCCTGGCGCAACCTGGTAGTAACCGGACGAGCCTACAAGTACGAAGAGATCGATGCCCAGTCCATCCCCTATCCAGACGAGACCTTCGATATCGTCATCGCAAATCACATGCTGTATCATGTCCCCGACCGGGCACAAGCCATTCGGGAAATCAGACGCGTGCTAAAGATGAATGGGCATCTGATCGCCAGCACAGTTGGGAAAAACAATATGGAAGAGATGGAAGCCTGGCAGAAACAGATCAGCCTGGTGGAAAACTACGAGCCCTTCAGGATTGGATTTACACTTGAAAACGGTCAGGAACAATTATCATCGTGTTTCAAGGATATCCAAACACGCCGGTATGCAGACAGCCTGATGATCACAGAAATTGAACCCGTGATCGCTTATCTTTGTTCAAGCAGCCGCGCTGAAGATATTTCACAGGAAAAAATTGTAAAACTTCGCCAGATACTGGAAAAGGATTTGACCAGGAAAAAAATGCTGACCATTAATAAGGATGCCGGCCTATTTCTGGCAATCCGGCAAGATTGACTCTCTGCTCACAAGCGATAAAATCAGGGTTTGAGAATATCAAACCAAAAGGATAAGATGGCCCAATTGTCAGGTCCCCATTTACAAGCCGTGAGATCACCAGGATGCTGAAACAATGATGCGTATTCTGGTGACTGGCGCGTCCGGACTTCTGGGTTTAAATTTTTGCCTTGGAAAATGGCAGAACCAGACCATTACCGGCCTGGACCGTGGAAAACTGCAGAATACACCCTTCCAGTTAATCCAAGCGGACCTGGCACAACGCGGGGTTGGTTCACATTTAATTGAAACGTTGCGCCCAGACGCAATCATCCACACCGCTGCAATCGCGAATGTCGACACCTGTGAGAATGACCCATTGGGAGCCCAACATTTGAATGCGGAATTGCCCGGCGAACTTGCTGAAGCATGCGCAAAACATGACATTCGGCTTGTGCATATCTCGACGGATGCAGTTTTTGATGGCATGCTCGCAGGCATCTATACCGAAAGGGACAAACCCAATCCACTTGGGGTTTACGCTCAAACCAAGCTGGCCGGAGAACACAATGTACTGGAAGCCAATCCGCTGGCCGTGGTGGCACGTGTTAACTTCTTTGGCTGGAGTCTTTCAGGATCCAGATCCCTGGCGGAATTTTTCTTCAATAAACTATCTGCGGGGGAGCCCTGCAACGGTTTTACGGATGTCTTTTTTTGCCCGATGTTCGTTGGAGATCTGGCAGAAACATTGATCCAGATACTTGAGAAAAACCTGTCCGGGCTGTATCACGTGACAGGCTCCGAGACACTTTCCAAGTATGACTTTGGACAACGCATCGCGCGCCAATTTGGATTTGACCCTGATCTGGTTATCCCCAGATCCGTCGAAGATTCAGGCTTAATAGCCCGCCGTTCCCACAACTTACGGCTATCCATCCACAAGTTATCCACCGATTTAGGCCTGGAAATACCCGGTGTATCCACCGGAATCCAACAGTTTTATACACAGGCTAAAGTGGGTTATCCACAGAAAATGCGTAGTTATCCACAGATTTAAGCCTTTGGCGGTAATTTTTGTTGAAAAGCCCGATCAGGCAAGTTCAAAACCAAACAGTACAACTGTAAAGTGAGGATTTTATGGAATTCAAAATTGGCAACCGGACGATTGGTCCAGAGCACCCTACCTATTTCATCGCCGATATCGCTGCCAACCACGATGGAGATCTTGAACGAGCGAAAATGCTGATCCGCCTGGCAAAAGAAGCCGGGGCAGATGCAGCCAAATTTCAAAATTTTCAAGCCCCCAAAATCGTCTCGGATTACGGTTTTACCCACATGAACAGCCAGGTCAGTCACCAGGCAGCCTGGAAAAAGTCAGTCTTCCAGGTTTACTCCGAAGCATCCGTGCCTTTGGGTTGGACCCCAACCCTGGTTGAGGAATGCCAGGAGGTTGGGATTGATTATTTCACGTCTCCCTATGATTTCGATTCAATCGAAGCGGTCGATCCATATTTACCTGCATATAAGATCGGCTCAGGCGAGATCGATTGGATCGAGTCGCTCGAAATGATGGCATCCAAGGGAAAACCGGTTATGCTTGCGACAGGGGCTTCCAATATTGGTGAAGTGCAGAAAGCAGTCCACGCCATCCTGGCCATCAACAAACAACTGGTATTGATGCAATGTAATACCAACTACACCGCCAGCCGGGAGAATTACGATTACATCAACTTGAATGTCCTAAAAACCTACGCCAGTATGTTCCCGGATGTAGTGCTTGGGCTCTCCGACCACACCCATGGCAACGCCACAGTACTGGGCGCCGTGACGTTGGGAGCGCGGGTGGTGGAACGTCACTTTACAGACAGCAACAACCGCGAAGGTCCGGACCACAAGTTTGCCATGAACCCGGAAGCCTGGGCCGACATGGTTTCTGAAACACGCCTGCTGGAGCGCGCACTGGGTACCGGGGATAAGTACATTACGGCCAATGAAAAGGAAACGCAGGTCGTCCAACGGCGCTGCCTGCGCGCCGCGCGTGAAATCAAAGCCGGGGAAAGCCTGACACGCGAGATGATTGATGTATTGCGCCCGGCCACCCCCGGCGCAATCAAACCCGACCAGATCAAGAATGTGCTGGGAACAATCGCATTGCACGATCTACCCTTCGGCAAGGAATTGCGCTGGACAGATCTGGGTGCTTAATTGTTCGCGTTGCAATAAAACCAGACGGAATACTTTGGCTGCCGCAGACTGATGAAAATTATTTTTTTCTCGCTTGACTATACACCTCACGATCACCGGTTTCTTTCCGCCCTGGCGGAAACGGAACACGACGTTTTTTACGTACGCCTGCAGCGTGGCAGCCGGCAAACCGAAGACCGCCCCGTCCCCGGCAATATCCACCAGGTTCTTTGGGCGGGTGGCCAAAAACCCTTTGAATGGCGCAATCTGCCCGGCCTGGTAAGTAGTTTTCGTAACCTGGCCCGGGAGATCAAACCTGACATCATCCACGCCGGTCCTATTCAGACCTGCGCATTCATTGCGGTTCTGGCGGGAACCAGGACAATTCCCATCCTGTGCATGTCCTGGGGTTTTGACTTGATGAAGGATGTTGAGCGTGGAACCTGGTGGCGTTTTATAACCCGCTACACACTCAAACGCAGCACCTTTTTTATTAGCGATGCCATAGTTACCCGCGACAAAGCCATAACCTACGGCATGAACCCAGAGAAAACTGTGGTCTTTCCCTGGGGCGTAGACCTGGCACATTTTAATCCAGGCCCTCGCAAGGAACCGGTTGGCCACGAACAAGGCTTTACCCTGTTTTGCAACCGCAGCTGGGAACCCAATTACGGTGTGGATATTTTAGCCAGGGCTTTTGTGACTGTGGCACGGCAACGTCCGGATGTCAGCTTGCTGCTGTTAGCAGGCGGTTCGCAAGGAGCCAACATAAAGAAGATCTTGTCGGATGGCGGCGTATTAGATCAAGTCAGTTTTGCAGGCCAGGTTGGGCAAAAAGATCTACCAACGTACTATCGCATGGCTGATTTGTATATTTCAGCATCGCATGTGGATGGATCATCTGTTTCGCTGATGGAAGCGCTGGCCTGTGGACTGCCCTGTCTGGTTTCTGATATTCCTGCCAACCAGGAATGGGTGCGGAAAGATGAAAATGGCTGGTTGTTCCCGGACGGAGACGATCGGATCCTGGCTGCCAAAATCATGGCGGCCATCGACCTGCGCGCCAGCCTGCCCGATATTGGCAAAAATGCACGGCAGACCGCCGAAGATAAGGCAAACTGGCCCGTAAATTTTCATAAGTTATTAGATACCTATAAAGCTATCTTTTCCGTCGGGAGATCTGAATAATGAGTGCAAAGCAACCCGCGTTCGATGCCAAGAAATTACTCGATCCATTTTTTTATCCTGATGAAACCAAATCGATCCCCTGGATAGAAATAATATGGCTTTGCGGATTGTTTTTGGCAGGTGTATTTCTTTGGGGAAAATTCTTGAGTTGGAATACCCTGGCGCTTGATTTTCACGACTGGGCCCATATCAATGTTCCCAGGTTAAGTTTTTTACAAAATGCGTTTAAGGCCGGTGTCTTTCCGCTGCACATGGCAGGCACCCAGGCCTTGCATGACCTGACTGACCGCTTTCTAACCTTACCTGATGTAATTACAACCCCGCAAACCTTATTGTTATCGTTTGTTAACATCCCCACCTTCGTTTTAATCGATATATTCATTCAATATTTGATAGGTTTTCTGGGCTTATTGTGGTTTCGTCGCAGATTTAATCTCTCCTTATTTGTATTTTCCATCTTATTTTTTCTATTCAACTTCAATGGTTACATCCTTTCCCATTACAGTGTCGGCCATTTCACCTGGGGAGCGTATTTCATCTTCCCAATCGTATTTATGTTTATTTTTCGCTTTCTGGATGGAGAAGATGGCTGGCGCTGGCTGACAGGTTTTTCTTTTTCATTGTTTTACATGGTATTAGCCGGTGGACAGCACTTCTTTACATGGGTTTTGATTTTGATCAGTGTGTTGATTTTATTTTGCGGAAAGCGATCATTATGGCTGATTGGGGTGGGGGCTTTTTCAGGCATATTAAGCGCTGTACGTTTATTACCGCCGGTACTTGAGCTCAAAGGCTTCGCAGCATCGAAAGATTTCGCATTCGTCGGAGGATATCCTTCCCTGACGGAAGTTTTTGGATCGATGCTATCTATGCGCGGGAATATGCCAGTTAGCTCTGGATATATGCAGTACAATCTCTGGTTTTTCGCAAAATATCCCTGGGAGTTTTATTTTTTCATTGGTTCAATCGGGGTTTTATTTCTGACTATCTTCGGGCTTTATCAATGGTTAAAAGCTGCCAGGCCAATCTACTGGCAGTTGATTGTCCCTTTTTTTCTACTGATCATTCTTTCACTCGGTGAAACTTTCTTACCTTTACGGCTATCAGGAATTCCTTTTTTCGGAAGTGAACGAGTGACATCTCGTTTGATCAGTTTGCCGGTTGTGTTGTTGATGATCCTGGCCGCCATCAACTTTCAAAATTGGATCAACAAAACGAGACCGGGTTTATGGCAAAAAGTTGTTTTTTCCTGCCTGTTAGCTATGGTAGTGGTTGATCTTTATAATAATTTACGCATCTGGCGATTGGCTGAGTCGGCAATATTTTTCGGGTCATCCCCTGTAGATCCGGCCGGCAGCCTGATCGGTAATCACCCTGACCCAACCTATATCCTGGTTCTCTTGATTGGGATGGGAATTACAATTGGCACAGCCCTCTTTTTATCAAGCATGTCTATTCGCGAAAAAATAAATTTGAGAACCAAATGAAAAGCAAAACTGTCGCCATCATCCAGGGACGGATGGGCTCGTCCCGTCTGCCTGGCAAAGTCCTGCTGGACATTGCCGGAAAGCCCATGCTGCAACATGTGATTGAACGCACCCGCCGGGCCACGCGGCTGGATGCTGTTGCGGTTGCAACTAGCGGCGAACCATCCGACGACCCGATCGCGGATTTCTGCGCTGGGATGGGAGTGGCCTGCACGCGGGGTTCCCTGCATGATGTACTCGACCGCTACTACCTGGCTGCCCAAGCGCAAAAAGCCGGGGTGGTGGTACGCATCACGGCTGATTGCCCGATGATCGATCCGGACCTTATCGACGAAACCATCCGGTTGGTGACCGACCCTGGGCCGGCTGCGGATTTTGCCGCCAACCGGCTACCGCCCCCTTTTCAACGCAGTTTTCCAATCGGGCTGGATGTGGAAGTCTGCCGTTTTTCCGCACTACAGCGCGCCTGGCAAGAATCGACAGAGACATTTCACCGTGAACACGTCATGCCATTTATATATGAGTCCGTCCAAATGCAGGCAAGCAAGTTAGAAAACGGATTTTCAAAACCTGGCCTGCGAATAGCAACCGGAGTATCGCCACGAGGCTTTCTAATCGCCCAGTTGGATCATGAACCTGAGTATGGCTCCCTACGCTGGACTGTGGATACCCCCGAAGACCTGGTTTTTGTGCGTGAAATCTTTGCCAGATTGGGAAATAAACCGGATTTTGGCTGGTATGAAGTGCTGGATATTCTCCAGAAAGAACCTGAACTGGCCGGGATCAATTCCGGGGTTCATCACAAGTCCATGACCGATGTGGATGAAAGGGCAAAGAAGTGAGTACCTTTCTGACGATTTTCTCGGCCCCAAAGCCTTTTACAGACCCCCATATTGCCATCATTCAGCGCAATGCAATCACAAGCTGGACGAAACTGCCAGATGTGAAAGTAATCCTGCTGGGTGATGAACCCGGGCTGGCAGATGTGGCTCGAGAATTAGGCCTAACCCATCTACAGGACATCCCTCGCAGTCCAAGCGGCGCGCCACGCATGGACGCCATGTTCCGGCTGACGCGGGAACACAGTCCCAGCCAGCTCTATTGTATTGTCAATGCCGATATCATCCTTTTCCCCAGCCTGGTCGAAACTGCCAGGCAGGTGCTGATGCAAAAACAAAAATTTGTCCTGCTGGGCCAACGCTGGGACATGGAAATTACAACTCCGCTTGATTTCCAGCCCGACCGGGATGATTGGATTCGCCAACTGCAGGCTGACGTACATACCCGTGGACAGCTGCACCGCCCGGCTGGATCTGACTATTTTCTGTTTCCAGATTCTTGTTTTACGGAACTGCCAGCTTTCACCATCGGTCGGTCCGGGTGGGATAATTGGATGATTTATCATGCCCGCAAAAACCGGTTCCCGGCCATCGATGCTACCAATGATATTATGATTATCCATCAGGAGCATGATTACGCTCATCTCCCGGGTGGCAAACCACATTACAAGCACCCAGAAACTGACGAAAATATTCGCCTGGCAGGCGGACGAGAGATGACCCGCTTTACACTGCTCGATACGGATTATCGACTGGATAACGGAAAAATCCTGCCACAAATAATGGATCCGGCCCGCTTCTGGAGACGGATCGAGGCCTGGCCACTGTTGGCATTGGGCTCAGTCCGCTTATCCAATGCCTTATGGCGTCTGCACAAATGGCTGCACCGTTCGTGAGGCAGCCAGGTTCCAAACCAAACACTCAACCAAAATTTAACCCAATTTCTGAACTAATAAATCAAGGTATCCAATGCGCAAAGGCCAAAACCCCGCCAAGTTTGTCAACCAGGTCGCCAAACCGGAACGTATCACGGTGGCGCTACTCAACTACATCCCTTTCATCAGCGGGTTCTATTCCGAAGCCCTGGACGTATTAAAGATCAGCCTGGAATCGATGCGTAACGATGCGGGTTTACCATTTGACCTGTTGATCTTTGATAACGGCTCCTGCCCCGAAGTGCGTGATTTTTTAATCAGCGAGAAAGAAGCAGGACGAGTACAGTATTTGCTGCTCTCAGAGAAAAACCTGGGCAAAGGTGGAGCCTGGAATATCATGCTGACGGGTGCACCTGGTGAAATCATCGCCTACACCGATAGTGATGTGCTCTTTTATCCCCAATGGCTTGCACGTTCCGTCGAATTACTCGAAAGCTTCCCGAATGTGGGCATGGTAACTGGTCGCCCATTTCGGACTAATCCAGAATTCCACACTTCCACGAGGGCATGGGCGCAGAAACAAGCCACACTGGAGGCAGGCTGCTTTATCGCCTGGGAGACTTTTTGGGAATTCAACCGCTCACTCGGGCAGGATGAAACCGAAAATCGCCAGATTTACACAGAAACACAGGATTGGAAAATCAGCTATCATGGTCTGACGGCCATGGCAGGCGCCTCGCACTGGCAGTTCACGGCCTTCAAATCCGTCCTGGGACGGTTCCTACCCTTTGAGATGGATAAGCCGATGGGCCAGGTGAAACAGTTAGATCTGCGCATGAATGAGGCCGGGTTGCTGCGGTTGATGCTTTCTGAGCCCCTGACGATGAATCTTTCAAACACAACCGATTATGTTCATGGAAAAGCTGGTAATAAAAGCCCAGTAAAACGAGTGTCCCCCGTCCAACGATTTGCCAACCTGCCGCCCGTGAAAAAACTATTATTGGCCGCTTATGACCAGATCTTCAAATGGTATTATTCTTGATTCTGCGGTCTTGCATACAATGACAATAATGGCTGCACAAAGCAAACCACATCCCTTGTGAACCCAACTGCCAGGGCTGCACTCAAGCAAAAACCTGCCCCGCTTTGAATGCTCAATCAATCAAGTTAGCCTGGTATAAAATTCGGCGGCCAACGCCATGCTGCGGCCATATTCAGCCCGCTCTGCAATGATCGCCGTGTTTGTTCCAGCGACCTGGTTGCGCAGGTCGCCGTCGTTTAAACCAACCAAAATTGCATGCGCCAGAGCCTGAGGATCAGTTGCATCCACCAGTAATCCATTCTTTTGCGGAGTAATCCACTCTCGAATCGAATCTAAATCCCCTGCCACAGGGAAACAACCACAGGCTATGGCTTCCAGCAGGCTATTGGGCGTTCCATCGTGGGTGGTAGGCGAAACAACCACCTGGGCCGAACGAAACAATTCAGCCAATTGCACCTGAGAAAGGGCTGGAAGCAGGTCAACCGCAGCCGAGATTCCAAAATTTTCAATCCAATCCAACACCTGGCGTTCACCTGCCATGGCTGTGCAGACAAAACGAGCCTGCGGTTTTTCTTTTAATACCAACGGGATGGCCTGAAAAAAGGCTTCGTTGCAAACATAAGCCCGGAAACCGCGCGGATTAACGACCAATGGTTTATCTGGCAGACTAGCTGGCAGAAAGAATACGTCAGAACGAATACCTCCACTCCCGGGAATGACGAGGGTTGGCTTTTGCGTGGAGAAACCCCATTTTTTACCCAAACGAATATCGCGCAAACAATCTGCGTGCAAGGCATCCGCGGTTTTTAGTGTCCACTCGGTATAGTGCCGCATCAGCGGGGTGGAGGACCCGTGCAAAGTGAAATCATTACCCCAGACTGAAACCACGAGAGGCGCAAGCCCGGCCGCATCAGCCGCCAACATGCCCTCATAAGGAATGCGCATGGCATGCACAAGCTCAGGCCGGGTGCGTTCAATCAAACCCCGCAGCCTCGCGGCTGCACGAGAAATGGTGACAGGTCCAAGCCATTGGCGAAAAACGGTACGCAGCTTGAGACTGGAGGCGCCCCACAGCCCAACGCGTGGACGATTGGGCGACCCGGGTGAAGACTTGACGCCTGAAAAAGCTACCGGCACAATTTCAAACCCGGCCAATTTTAAATCCGGTTGGCAAGCAAAAGTGGATGCCAGGATCACTTCATCACCGCGCTCGACAAAATAACGCATCCAGTTCAAAGCTGTGGGGGAGCGGCCATCGGCCACAAATAATATCCGCATAATTGACTATAACACAAAGATTAGATCGTAGATTGTATCGATCTCGCAATTCTCAGGTTGATTTTATCTCAAGGGTTTCGGGAAGCGGTGTTTCATTTCAAAATGAGATATGCTGGCTTCGATCAATTCTTTGTAAACCACATGCGTCCCAGAAAGTTTTCGCCCTTGATGAATTGGTGGAAGATCGCCACCAGAACATGTTGTGCTATCAGCAGCAGTAAGATCAACGAAAGTGAGCCATGCCAGGAACGCGCCGGGTAGATGTAAAAATCGGGTGGGAGCTGTCCGCCAGGATGAGTAAGATAGAATCCGAACAGGTCGGCGGGCAGGGCAATTGCAATGCCCAGCAGTGCCATCAAGGCGCTCATCAAATATAACAAGGGATGGACATAAAAGCTAAGCTGGTCAAGGAAGGGGGTCTTTTTAAGACTGAGAGCTGGGGCAGCGCTGGCGCGTTTGGCTGGTTTATAAACCAAGAGCCGCAAAATATAACGAACCACAACGATCACAAGAATGGCAATTCCAAGTGCCATATGAACAGCCAACGGAATAAATTTACCCGTAGAACTGGCTGTTTTTCCCAGGCTGGTCAATCCAATCCCAAAAGTGAGGAAAACCAGGGCTGCCATTAACCAATGCAAGCTGACCCACAGGGGGCGGTAGCGTTTTTTATCAGACATATTTCCTTGTTCACTTGTTACCTGGAAACCAAATCAGGAAACCTGAAGGCACCAGCGTTGTTGATGAATAAGATAACCATTAAATTATTGACACACCATCACCAAACGATAATCTGGCAACCATCGGCCTGCATAAGGCAAATTGGACAATAATAGGCTAGTATAGCGCAACCCCAATCGAAAGACAAGCAGAGCTATTCAAAAAATCACAACCCCAATAACTGCGACAACTCCAGAAAAGGATCGGCTATCCAATCCGCCACGGCAGCCTGAACCTGCTCCGAACTAAAAGTAGTGGTGAGCGCAGTTATTAATAAATATTGTTCCAGATGTCAGTCTTTGGTATCATCAGGATTGTAATCGATCCGCAATTCTGAAAAAATATTGAGGAAAAGAATGTCTACGTTATCTTTATTCGCTTCAAATCGCCCGATAGTGGGTATGATCCATTTATTACCTTTACCCGAATCTCCAGCCTACCAGGGTAGACCTGACGCTATTTTTGAACGCGCCCTGCGAGAGGCTGCCGCCCTGCAAACAGCCGGGGTGGATGCGCTGATAGTCGAGAACTTTGGTGATGAACCATATCTACCTGCTGAACTAACCCCATCTCAACTGGCCATCATGGCAGCAGTCACCCGCGATATCATCCGCGCAGTTCGCATACCGGTGGGGGTCAACTGCCAATTCAATGCCTGGCAATCCGAAGTGGCTGTTGCACATGCCTGTGGCGCCGCTTTTATCCGGGTTGAAGTATTCGTGGATACGGTCTTGATGGCCCAGGGGAGTGTACCGCCCTGTTCAGCGCAAATCCGGCGCTACCAACAACAACTGGGGGCACATAAAGTTGCACTCTGGGCAGATATTCAAACCAAGTACACCCGTAACCTGCTGCCTCAATCCATCGAACAATCCGCGCAGGATGCACAGGCTGCCGGCGCAGATGTCTTGATTGTGACAGGCGCCGCCACAGGCAAGGCCACACCCCTGGATGTTGTCGCCCAGGTCAAGAAAGTCGTAAGTATTCCTGTTGTAGTGGGCAGTGGCACCAACGCCGCCAACGTCAGCCAGGTGCTGGAAGTTGCAGATGGTGCGATCGTGGGATCATCCTTGAAAACGGGCGGTCGGGCCGAAAATGAAGTGTCACTGGATGCCACGCAAGCTTTTATGAAGGCTGCGCGCCAGGGTGGTTCAACAGTCAAACGATAAAACACCCTGAAAACTTTTTTGACCAAGTCTACCTCAGGAAAATTCTTTTTTTACGGATTTTTCAAATGACCGGTATCATTCAGCCGGTCAATGATGATGGTTTGTGGATCAACCTGGAACTCGCTCAAGCTGGCGTGATCCAGGTTGATCCACCAGGCGGGCGAGGATGATGCGGCAGTCTGAAGCAAAAGCTGGATGATTTTTCGAAGTGGTCCACCATGGGCAACGATCAGTACGGTTTTTTGGTCGAAATTTTGCCGGAGAACATCATAAAACCGGGATACCCGCTGATCAAATACATCAATAGGTTCGCCGCCTTGAGGAGGTTGGTTGTGATCTTGCAACCACTTTTCAATCATACCTGGCCAGCGCTGCATGGCTTCGATAAAAGTAACCCCTTCGAGCAAACCAAAGTTCATCTCCCGTAATTGGGGGTCGGTCTGAATCGTAGTTTCCCGCCCGGTGACCAGAATCTGCGCTGTTTGTAATGCGCGCTGTAAATCGCTGCTGAAAACGAAATCAATTTGTAACGGCAGCAGCCGCTCGGCCAGCTGCTGAACTTGCTTAAATCCTTTTGGATTAAGAGGTAGATCGGAATGGCCTTGATAACGACCCTGGGCGTTCCAGTCAGTTTCTCCATGTCGGACGAGCAACAATTTAAGCATCTTACTTTAGTCTCAATGGCAACCCAGCCACAAGCAAGTAGACTTCATCTGCGCGGCCTGCCAGATCCTGATTTGCACGCCCCAGAAGATCACGGTAGGCGCGGCCAAGGTCATAGGCCGGGACCAGACCCATGCCCACTTCGTTTGAAACAACCAGGATGGTTACATCCTGAGTATGGGCATAATCTGCCAGTGCATTGAGATCAGCCCGGATGACTGATTCGATAGCATCGTCAAACGGATCCGAGGATGGGGGACCAAAAGGATCGTCAATAGGTTCCGAGGCTGCCATTAAGTAATTGGAAACTAAAAAAGTGATACAGTCCACCAGGATCACCCCGGAATTATGATTACTTTCCCGGATGGCTGCCGCCACATTGCGAGGCGCCTCCAAGGTTGTCCAGGAAGGAGGACGCCCGGCCTGGTGCTTCTGGACGCGCAGGCGCATCTCGTCATCCTTTGTTTCAGATGTAGCAACATAAAGCACATTATCAGCAGCCCATTCGCGTGCTTTTTGCTCAGCAAAAGAGCTTTTACCACTTCGGGCTCCACCCAAAAGTAATATTAATTTTCCCATCTTAAATTCTCCGGTAATCTTTCAAGTAGATTACCTGGCGATGGTGAAAGCGACCAGAACAACCAGCTCGATCAACTCACACAACATCCCGTAACTATCCCCGGTCAGACCGGGCAGCAATCGCAGCATATAACTTACTACCAGAACCATCGTCAGTAAAACGATGCCAAAAATAAACAAACCCCACCAACCTGCCAGGAACCAGGTCACCGCCAGTGTCAAAAAGCTGGCATAAACCACTTGCAGCCAGCCAGTTTTATCCTTCATGTCGCGCCCCAAACCTTTTTGGCGGGCATACGGAAAGGCAAAGATGGCCATAGCCATGGCCCAGCGCGCTAGCAGCGGCGCAAGCAAAAAAGCTGCCGGGCGATTAACCAGATCCGCCACTGCAAGCGTTTTGGAAAAAAGCAGCAGCGCCCCTGCCGCGACCCCAAAAGCTCCCACACGTGAGTCTTTCATGATCTCCAGGCGCCGCTCAGGGGTGAACCCTCCAAACAATCCGTCAAAAATATCGAGGAAACCATCAAAATGCAAGGCGCGCGTCAGCACCAGCCAGGCGGCAACCACGAGGACCGCCGCCAACTGGGGACGAAAAAAGTGTCCCAGCAGGCTGTCTATAGTAAGGAGTATCCCACCTAAAACCAAACCAACCAGTGGGAAATATGCGACTGAACGGCCCATTTCGACAGGTGTAAATATACGATCCTGACGGGTTACGGAAGGAAATATCGTTAAAAATTGAAAGGCAACCAGGATGGGTATCATATTCAAAAATTCAGTCTCTAATCAAGGTGTGGTTACTACCGAGTATGGCCTCAGGAGCAGTTGGTGTACTCTTTGGGCAGTCTGCAGCCTCAATTTTGCTCATCCGTATAACAAAGATCGGGCAATCCGCATTCAAAGAACCCATGGGTAAATATGAATTTCACTCAGAACTCAATCCCTTTTTGAGCGGGAAGCCCGGCGTGGTAAGGATGTTTAATCTCGCGCATCTCGGTCACCAAATCGGCATACGAAACCAGTTCGGGCGGTGCGTCACGACCGGTAATGACCAGATGAAGACTGGCTGGCTTATTGGCTCGCAACCAGTCCAGAACTTCATTTGTTTTTAGCCAACCCAGAATGAGTGGGTAAGTAAATTCATCCAGAATGATCAGATCATATTCAGCGCTTGTGATACGACGCTGCGCATCCTGCCAGGTGGCCTGCGCCAAGGCAGCCGATTGGTTAATGTCTCGGCTCTGCCAGGTAAAACCATCGCCACAAGCAATGATTTCAACACCCAGCTTGCGTGCAATTCGGATCTCACCTCCACTGGCACC
>CAZLJB010000003.1:0-20224 GCA_964559195.1 uncultured Anaerolinea sp.
ATTTCTTTGGACGTATAAGGAAAGTCTCTCATGCATGCTATGATTTTAGCCGATAATTCTTTAATTCAGTCGTGTTTCATCAAAAAAAGTTGAGAAACTTATAATCCAGATGTTGCAAACTGTTTTCAATATTAAATTTACCGAAGAAGTGAACCGAAGTTTTAAAGCATATAAACGTTATAATAGCCAGGCAGGATTATCAAATTCCTAAATGTTGGGCAGACACACAAGGATAGTATTTTCAACCAGATATGCAAGTATTATTTTTTTGCCTTGCTCATCCATATTTAAGTGGAATAATAAAAATGATAGAAACCCTAAACGAAAAAATAAAGAAAAAACGAGTTGAAGCATACTTGTCTTTGGTCGGAACCCAGTTTGCGATCGTCTCTTTCTTAATGTTTTTTTCCCCTTTAATCCTGGGGTCGGGCAGGGAAGCATCAAATCAACATCTAAGAATCTTAATTGGGATCCTGGCAGCCCTAATTTCTGGGATGACTTATTCCCTGCTGTTTTTCATTTGGTACATGCCGGCTGTCCCCGCTCAGCTCGAAGAGATCTTTCGAAAATCCTGGGTTCAATATATTATTGTTTTATTACCATTTGGAATTACAGGGTTTCTTTATTTTGGATTATTAAGTCCTGATAAATTCCCTCAATTATTTGCATTGCTTCTCTCTTTTTGGATTTCCTGTATTGAATTTCTTTTATTCTTTTCTGTTATTTCCCAACGAACAAATCAACCTGGGCCAAATAGTGATAATAATAAAAAGAAACTGATTATTGTTGGCTGTATCCTCTTTTTTTTAGTTCTGTTTTTGCCATCCCGACTCTCTTCATTCCTGGATGGGTTACCGTTAGACAAACCAATTGAATTCGTTATTGCAGTACTGATTATTCCTTTATTATTAATTCTAAATAGGTCCTTTTTCTCAAAACGTTATGTATTAATAATTATTAGTATTATCCTTTTTTTGAAATTGGTAATTTTCTTTACCATACCTGAAAGCGGTTTGAATGTTTGGGTTTTTGAAAATTCACAAAATTTGGCCGACGGAAAGTCAGAAAAAAGCTATACATCATTCATTAATACTGATGTAACCCAAATTATGCGGGCGCCCTACGAAAACACAAGACAATTTCCTTTCTCTTTGTTAACAGATCAAATTCTTGATAATATCAACGGTAAATTTCCCGCAATATTTTTGACGTTTCAGGGAAGTGGTAGACTGGAAAAAGGGGAGAAAATAATTTTTCAAACTACCGGGCTAAAACAAGGCGAAGTTGTTATTACAGATAATACTAATGGACAATTTTTCATATATGATCTTGCAACTCTGAACCAAGGAGTTGCGCCTCGCAAAATCCCTTTCATTACAGACTTTAAAATATCGGGTACTTTTGTTTTCAATAATGCGATTAAATACCGCCTGATCCCAATTCTTCAACGCCCCGATGGTACACAAACTGACTTGTTCCAATTTGATCGTGTCTGGACAACCGATAATTATGGTTATCTGCAACCACAGCAATTATTATTTGTAGAATGGTTAGTATTTTTTATCAACCTGATCTTGGTAGCTGTGCTTACCTTTGGGATGGCACTTACACTATTTAATTTACAACAGCAGCAGAGAATAACAGTTTTAGATTTATTTATTTTTTCCAGTAGTTCAATTCTGTTACTAATTCCAATAATTCTTGGAAAAGACTTCAAGGTTGGAACACCTTACAAAATGCTTTCCTTGGAAGTAATTGTCCTGACGCTACCTATCCTGGCGGTTCTTGCAATAGCAGGGATTATTGTTCTTTTTGAGTATAAATCCAGGCACACTAATTTTGAAAATCCGCAGCTTAAATATTTATTTTCGATCGGCATAATGATTCTTATGTTATTTTTAGTACTTAATGTTAATACGCTTCGGGAGACGACAGTTGTTACTGTTGATGATGATCCCCTTGAATATCAAAATTTTGCGAAGAATATATTTGTAAATGGTGATTGGTTTTTATTAAATACGCCTCCTCGTGCCTACAAAGTACTCTTTCCTTATGTCGTTGGAAGTATTCATGTCATATTTGGAAATTCAGCAAATGCGCAGTTTTATCTAAATGCCTGGTGTTGCGTTTTGTCTGGTTTGGTTTTAATCAAGTTGCTTACAAATTCAGGTTGCAGACCAGTTCTTGCGTATTGCTCAAGCTGGATATTTACCATAATTCTTTATGGGACATTCTCTTTTCGCTATTTTCAATTCGGTTTAATCGAGCCGTTGGCAACTTTGTTTATGATGTCGATGTTTTTGTTTGCCCAAAAACGCCAGTTGGGTCTGTTGATTATTTCAGCAATCATCACATCCCTATTGCGTATGGATTATGCTGGACCAATTATTGCAGCCATCCTTT
This sequence comes from uncultured Anaerolinea sp., assembly GCA_964559195.1. Lineage (GTDB taxonomy): Bacteria > Chloroflexota > Anaerolineae > Anaerolineales > Villigracilaceae > UBA5195. The sequence goes on from CAZLJB010000003.1 coordinate 2,404, forward strand.
TTTATTACGAGCCTCTTACTGGGTCAGTTGGTACTGCTTGGAAAGAAACCTATAAATTTGTGACAAACCACTGGAAGCAAATATGTTTGTATATTATGACTATTTTTCTTCCAGTATTAATAATCATGATGACTTATTATTTTTTGACACCTGGGTATTGGTTGAACGCGGGTGATACAAAACATGACTCATTATATTCGATCATTAATGGGTTGAAGAAAATAGCGGCTGGGGGCAACTGGAGCGAAATTTATTTTAATTTTACCTGGTTTCCACTTATAACTATTTTAACCACATCCACATTATTATTTGGCACCTTCATTGGCCTTTTTGCTACTGTTTTTCGTCCAAAAATCCTTCAAAATCTGGACTTGAAGTGGAGTATTGTTCTTGTTGGTTTTTATTCGGTTTATTTTTTTGTCCGCCCTACAGGCTACTCCCCCCGATTCAGTACTCCACTTTTACCGATATCTATTATCATCTTGACGATAACAGCTGAGCAGGCTATACGCTCCTTGGCCTCGAAAAAGTTAATAATTAATCAAACAAAAATCGGCGGTAAAACCATTATTTGATGTTCCTTTATTTATGGACTATAGCTAAATCTCTCACCCTGCTTTATGGCACTAATATGCCCCCCGGCAGACAGATGGTAGCATCTGCTCAGCAAATGGTTGGTTTAGTTTATGACAAGCGCCTTACCAACTAACACCACGTGTTAAACTGAGATCACCGATCGCTTAAACTCGTGATTAAGTTATTCATCGGACTGACCCCGCAGCCCAAGAAAGACGAACGCCAGTACCAGTCTGGTACGAAGGTTGGTACCCCGAAAACAGTCCGGGAAAAAACTCCAATCCCTTGGAAATGTGGCTACCCGAATGAAATCGAATTTGTCTCGAGCGTCTCATTTTGATATCAACCCAGTACAGACCCGGTTTATATTCGTTGGGAAATAGTGCTTATTCCGGATTTCCAAAATCTAGTTAATTAACAGCTAATCCGGATTACAATTCATTCAAATATTGCATCCCAATATCCTGGCTTCATAAAGCGTAATCCGGTTTTCCTACCCGTATCAGACCCCAGGCTTTGCAGATATTAATCGAAAAAGGGGCAACTTTTGGGTTAGACCGAACAATTTGAAAGGAAGATTGATTATCATTGAAACAAAAATTCTTCATTGACAGCCATAAAGGGTTAACTTCCCTCGCCATCCTGGTTATGATCGCATATTTCCACCAATGGCAAAACACCACGGCCTGGATTTATCTGGCCTTGCATGGAACTTATGGATTTCTTTGGGTGCTTAAGAGCCGTATCTTTCCGGATAAACAATGGGAAGAAACCCGGGGTCTTGGGTACGGTTTATATATCTGGGCTGGTCTAAGCCTATATTGGATTTCCGCCTACCTGATCACTTCCCGCTCGACTTCTGATCCTGCCTGGTTATTGGCTGTTTGTATCAGCCTCTACACATTTGGAATATTTCTACATTTTTCTGCCGATATGCAGAAATATATCGAACTTAAATATAACCCGGATCATCTCATTACAGATGGAATGTTCTCAAAGGTTCGAAATATAAATTATTTTGGCGAATTCCTGATCTATCTTGGCTTCGGTCTGCTTGCCATGCATTGGTTGCCCATCCTGGTCATTTTTTTATTTCTGGTTATCATTTGGATACCGAACATGCTCAAGAAAGAAAAATCCCTATCCCGATATTCTGGTTTTATGCAATACAAGCGTCATTCAAAATTATTCATCCCATTCCTGTACTAAAGAGGTCATAAATTATGAGTATCACAATAGATCTAAAAAACGCAAGTGAATTCACCGATCTGGTCATCAGCCCACTGCTGGCACCTGAAACTGTCAGCCTTCAAACCCCCGGAAAAGAAACCGGTGATATCCGCATGCTAGGTGCCAAGGCGCTTCTCTCGCTCGGATCGCAACACAAACTATCCGCCGAAATGATTCGTCGTGCGGGTGGTTCTCTCGCTAAATGGCTTAAGGACAATAACATAACCAGTGCAGGCGTGGAATTAGATACATTGCTTGGCACTGGAATGGCCCCTTCCACATCTATTAACGCTTTCGTGGAAGGCCTGCTGCTTGGGAATTTTAGCTTCGACAATTACAAATCCGGGAATATCACCAAATCCACCACACTGAGCTTGCTCATCGACGGAAAAACGGGTGTAGATCAAGCTGACTTACTAAGTTTCATAAATAAGGCAAAAATTATCGCCGAAGCCGTCAACCTGTCACGTGAATGGGCTCACGAACCTCCCAATGTGATCAATCCTGTCTCACTTTCAGAACGTGTCCGGGTTATTGCCGCTGAAGTCGGATTAAAATGTACAATTTTGGACGACAAACAATTATCAGAAATGGGTGCAGGCGCCATTGTCGCAGTCGGCAAAGGCTCTAACACACCCAGCCGCCTAATCATTCTTGAATATGCCGGTAAAACAGGCGGCAAACCGGTTGCTCTTGTCGGCAAATCCATCACTATGGACACTGGCGGTTATTCGCTGAAATCATCAGAAAATATTGTCGGAATGAAGTACGACAAATCCGGCGGCATGACAGTGATTGCCACGTTGGTAGCCGCTGCCAGACTTGGGCTATCCATTCCCGTGATCGGTGTCATCGCTGCGGCAGAAAATATGATTTCAAGCAGCTCCTACCGCCCGGATGATATTCTCAAGGCTCTAAATGGAAAAACAATTGAAATTATCAGCACAGATGCGGAGGGTCGCCTTGTTCTGGCAGACGCGCTGACCTATACCGAACGCACCTTCAAACCGCGCGCCATGATCGACATCGCCACGCTTACCGGCGCAGTCCTTGTGGCGCTCGGAACAATCCGAGCCGGGTTGCTTTCAAACAGTGACGAACTGTGCGGATCCCTGTATCACTCCGGTGAAAGAACCTTTGAACGGGTCTGGCGCTTACCGCTGGATGAAGAATATTTTGAGCAGATTAAAGGCAGCGACAGCGACATCAAAAATTCTGGAGGGCGGTATGCCGGATCTATTATCGGTGGTATGTTCCTGAAACAGTTTGTCACAGATGAAACCCCCTGGGCTCATCTGGATATTGCAGGAATGATGGGAACTGAGAAAGACCTGCCCTACTGCCCCAAAGGTGGGATGGGTTTTGGAGTCAGATTATTCCTCGATTATTTAAGTTCGCTTGATTGAAGTTATCCAGGTTATCCAATTAGCCAGGTTCTGGTGCCGTCGCAAGATTATTTCGAAAGGCGGCACCAGAACCCGACTACTACTTCAACCAACCAATCAATCTGCCCGAAATGAATCTTATTTTTTCTGGTATACAAATTCACTTTATTTATTTAGGCAGCTTTTATGGGCAATCATAAAATTGACGAGCAGGATGTTAGGATTTTTTCCGGGCAATCACATCCATCCTTTGCCCAGGGTATTTCTGATTATCTTGAAGTTCCTCTGGAAAAAACAAATTTTCGGCGCTTCAGTAATGACTGTACCGAGGTTCAACTGGGTTCATCTGTCCGCTCCAGATCTGTATTTATTGTTCAATCTCTGGTAAAACCGGTCAGTGAAAATCTGCTGGAGCTACTAATAATGCTCGATATTGCTTATAGCGCGGGCGCTCGCAGTGTGCATGCCATTATTCCCTATTACTCCTTCGCGCGATCCGATAAAAAAGATGCCCCACGAATTTCAATCATTGCCAGGCTCGTCGCCAACCTTCTCACCACAGCCGGTGCCAGCCATGTCATGACCATGACCCTGCACTCTCCGCAGGTTCAAGGATTCTTCAACGTTCCCACCGATGTATTGACTGCCCGCACCGAAATTGCTCGTCATTTCATCGACCGCGATTTGAGCAAAACGGTTGTTGTTTCACCTGATATGGGACACGCCAAATCAGCCGCTCGTTTTGCAGAAATGATCAAGCTACCTATGATTGCAGCAAACAAGGAACGCGTTTCAGATACCACGGTACACATCACCGGGTTATCCGGTCGACCAGTGCGCAAATTTACACGTGCACTTATTTATGATGATGAAATTTCCACTGCAGGTTCGATGTTCGAAGCTTGCCAGGTGCTTGCAAAAAATGGCATTCAGGAGATCATTCCCATTTGTACCCATGGCGTATTTGCAGGCAAGGCACTCACCCGACTCGCTGAAATTCCCCAGGTGACAGAAGTGGTGATGACGGATACGGTACCACCACCACCCGTTCATGGCAAACTCCCTTACCGATTAACTATTCTCCCTGTCGCGCACATTTTTGGAGAAGCCATCTGGCGTAATTACACCCGCCAATCAATTGGAGGTTTATTTTCCTATTGGCAGGAACCCGAAACATAGGTATCAGCAGCTCCTATTTCTCATCGTATTTTCCACAATTCTAAGTCTAATGAGGTCTTATGTCCGCTTTTGTTATCGTTGATGTTGAGGTCTTTGATCCTTCCGGTTATGCTGAATACAAAGAACTTGCACATGCCGCCGTTGCCATCTACGGAGGAAAATATCTTGCCAGGGGCGGCAAAGCAGAAAATCTAGAAGGCAATTGGCAGCCCAAACGGCTTGTAATCCTTGAATTTCCATCATCTGAGCAAGCTAAAGCCTGGCTGAATTCCAGCGAATACGCCCCCGCGCGAGCTCTGCGCCACAAATATGCCAGTTCGCAAATGGTGATCGTGGAAGGACTGGAATAGAAATTACTGGCAGATAATTCACAGTACGGCCAAAAACGCCGCAAATATGTGACGGGAAAACAATTTATTCAGAATCGAAATTAATCCCACCCGGTTTGAATGTTTTTTGTCCTGTAAATACTCGCCCGACAAATAACAAAAATGCCGCATCCAGTCATGTTTGCGGCATTTTTGTTATTTCAATTCTTAATTTTTATTTTGTAATACCCATCATTCTCGGGAACCAATACCAGAGTAGATCGGCTGCATTTTTTCCCCTCGTCGATGATGATTTATCCATCAAAGGTAACGGAAGGTAATATCCGCGACTGATAAAACCTCCGACCCAATTCCTTTGATTCGTAGCCTGCAACATGGCCTGATATATATCTGCCTGGCCTTGAAGATCAATTTCCACCGCCGGTAAATCTGGTAATGGGCGTGAAAGCGCATTTGATTCAAGGCAACCGGAACCTTGGGCTGGCACACACCCAGTCACAATCCCTTTCGCTGATGGATAATCAAGTGCAATCACGGCACCCTTCTTTACGGATAAGAGAAGTGGAGCAATATCTTTATCCAGCATTTCGACAGCCGCCTTTGTCATACTCTCAACATCCGCACTCGGGTTTGCTGCAAGTGGCGCTGACCAAAGCAGGTAAAAAGCATAAAACTCATCCATAAAGACTGGGGCTGGCGACATCGGAGCGCCTTTATAGGGTTGGGCCCACAGAATAAGGCCCCCGAAATGTTTACGAACATCGCCCAGGATATTTCGCCATCTGGCTTCAGCATCTACAGGGACATTCGATGGGCTGCCATCTGCCAATGTGCTGCCGGGCAAGGATGGCAGCACGGCATCTCCGCCAAGAATAAGGGCTTGTGACCCCGATTGAGCTGCCAAATCAGCATGATAGATTGCAAAGGAGCGATAACGATCAAACCAGGTGTTCCACCATTCCGGAGTTCGTTGGGCTTTTTTCCAAAACTCATTACTCGAAGGATAGAGATTCGGAGTGGCGTAAATAGCAAGGTTTAGATTCTCAGCCCGCCCATATTGAGCTGCCTGCAAACTATCCTTCCATAGTGGATCACTGCCAGGCGTTGGAGCAAAAACCAACGGATTCACCGAACTTGCTGTCCAGGTTGGTGTTAACACTACATAACTTGCGCCCAGACCTCGCACATTCTGCATCGCCTGAGGAACAAGAGCCTGCCAACTTGGTGTATATTTTGGTGAAAATTCCACCCCCGCCCAAAAACCAGCCGCCCGGGCATTTACAGAAACGGCTACCAGCGCACCCGGTTCTGACTCCGGCCACCACTGCCAGGCACCCACATTTTCCTGGATGTTTTCTCCCATCAAACTTGTACTTACTTTGCGCCCCTGGGGGTTTGCACCAATGGTCTGAACGTCATCTGCTGAGCCACATTGACCGTTTCTACAATATCGGTATTGAAAAGAACCAAGCATGTTTAAAGGGCTGTAAAGTTTATATACCCAATGATTATTGCCCAAAGACCACATCGGGAGAGGCTCTGTCCAACCAAACGGATTAAATTGGATGGAAACAGTCTCGCCAACCGGTGTATTAGCAGGTACATTTACATCAAATAAAATCGGCGCAGATTCTTTTCCAGCCTGCCAGGTCGAAACCGTATCTTCAACAACCACATCATGAGATGGAACGATCAGCTCACGAAGCAAGAAAGACGCATCTGTTCCATGTTCTGCATTCCAAAAACCATCTCCAAGTGTATATTTATAGCGAACATCGGCTCCAATTGGCAATTGAATCGTCAAGCTCAGCCGGCCATCTGGCATGGCTGCCATGGAAGGCATTCGAGTAGATAGAGAACTGACACCACCCTGAAGATCCGCAAAAGTATTTCCCAACTGAATAAGATTCCCCGCCAGCCTTACTGGCGCACCTGCAACGGTATCGGTCGGCACACTTGTAATAAATGTCACCTGGACTGTTGCAGCTGCAGTAAGGCTAACTGAAGCATTGGTTACCAGACCATTGGCCACCGAAGCCCCTTGCTGAAAGGTTGCATAAGCGCCATCCAGGGCATAGGTTACCAAATGATGCGTACCTTCAGGCAAACCATCCAGGATATACTGCCCAAGCGAATCAGTTAATGTACTGACCCCGCCAGCAGTTACGAGAATATTAGGAATAGCGTTTCCAGTTGACCCATCTGAAACAATACCGGTAATTTTCCCGGTTGGTCCTGTGAAAGCGCTATCAGACCACGATGCGACTATGTCTTCCACTGAACCTGGACCAGTTACGTCATATAACCGGTATCGAACAATCTGCCCAAAAGTTGTGTCCTCGATGATCGAAACGGATCCCTGCCGATAATAGCGGTATTTTATGACAGAGTTCATGCCCAAAGGAAGTTTTACCGTGAAGTGCTGTGCATCCAAAGCTGTCATGGCATACATTGTTGGATTCAATCCCAAACCAGTCACTTCATCGACCAACCCTATCACAAGACTTTCGCCAGGATTCAAGGCTGCCGGGGTAGAGACATTAAAAATTATTTCTGCCAACGCGACCGGGGTTGATGTTGGGCCAGGAGCAGATTTGGCATCCGGCTGCTGGGTTGCAGGATTTGTAAATTGGCTAATATCTACCAGCGACCAGGTGCATGATAAGCTGATTAAACCTAACATCAAAGCAGCCATCCAGGGTATCCATTTCGAACGCCACGCTAAACTCATGCTTACTCCTTCAACCAAACCATCTACTTCCATCAAATGTGAACATCCGTGCCTGATGTATAGTTATATTTTATGCTATTTCAGAAAAAACCTGCAACGATGTTTATTGTATTTTAAAAACAAAAACGCAGAGCCAAAAAGGGATACCCTGAGCCTCTGCGTAATTGATAATTAGTTTTGGACAACCAGGTAATGGATTCCTATTTTTCCTGAGCGATCGTCTTGGTTTGTTCCGTATTTCGACTTGTTACCTGTGCAAGCCAACTAAATAAAATACTTAAGAAATACAAACCAGTCATTGGCGCCATTACCAATGCCATATTGACTGGATCAACAGTTGGGGTTATCACCGCTGCCAGAATAGAAATCAGTACAACCGCTAATCTCCATTGTTTTAATAAAGTTTTTGGTTGTATGAAGCCCATGGCAGATATACCAAATATTACTAATGGGAATTCAAATGCAACTCCTATCCAGAACATAAGACTGGTAACAAAGTCGAAATAAGAAACAGGTCTTAATTTGGTTGTAATACCCAAAAAACCGATTAAAAATGGCAATGCAGTCGGCAACATTAAATAATAAGCAAAAGCCATGCCCCCAATAAAAAATACGAGAGCTAGAGGAATAGAAAATAAACCCAGCTGCTTGGAACGTGGCATGATACCAGGTGCAAAGAAAAGCCAGGTTTCGAATGCAATATATGGCGTAGCCAAAGCAATCCCAGCAACCAGCGCTACTTTCATAAAAACGCTGATGGATTCAGTGACTTCAATTGCCTGTAGATTTACCAATCCACCAACCGGTATTGCCAAATAAGTGATCAAGTCCTGAGTAAACCAGAATGAAATTCCAACTGCTATCACCAGCACCAATAATGATCTCAATAAATGCTGACGTACTTCATCCAATTGACCCAATATTTCCTCTGGGCTCTGGAAAGCATCAACCACCGCATCAAGAATCGGACGATCTTCAGGTACATCATTCAAAAAACGATATACTCGATTCTTCTTAAAACGAACGGCAATTGGACGAAATAACCACCCAAGAAAACGAAATGGCAGACAAATTATCCACCAAATCAGCCTGAACGGGGGAAGCACAATCCACTTAATAGCACGTTGAATTTTTTGCATAGAGTAATTATGATCCTACCGGGTCAGTTGTGTCGGGTTTGGGATCTGACAAGTTTTGAGTGGGGTGATTCGATGAAGGCATTCCTGACTTGGGCGATTCTTCTGGCAATACAAGCCCGATAGAGTTATCAAATATCTGCGCTTCGTCAAAATACTTCTTTGGATCAAGAGCCGGCATGATTTGATTTGTTACATCTTGCATTTCACGTTGAATATCTTCCAATCCAGCCTCTCTAACCAGCTTGGTCGGCAATTGTTGAAGCTCATTCCCGGTTCGGCGCAAAGCAATCCAGGTTGGAGAGGTTAAAAACTTTCTCAGATATTTGCCAATGGTACGACCAGCTGCAATCATATCCTTCGGCCCAAGCAAAATGAGGGCTATCAAGACGATAAAGGCCATCTCTGGAACGCCCACTCCTAGTATTTCCATTATTTTTCGCCTTTCTTAAATTGTTGCCGAATATCATTTTCCCGATCTGCCAGACTACCCAATACACCATTTATAAACCGGGGGGCATTATCAGATCCGTAAAGCTTGGCAAGTTCCACTGCTTCATTGATCGCAACTTTCAAGGGGGTTATACTCGAAACTGCAAACTCCCAGGTGGCAATTCTTAAAATATTTCGATCAATCGCTGCGATTTGGTCAAAAGGCCACTCCGGGGCATAAACAGCAATCAAATTATCCATTTTTTCGGCAATAGGACCAACGCCAACAATAATCTGGTTCGCAAAAGCAACCAGTTCTGCAGAAAGCTCATCCTGACCTTCCAACTGCATTTCAGCCAAGCGCTGTTCCAAAACTATGCCAGGTAAATGCCCTGTCATGTCTACTTCATATAATACTTGCAGAGCCAGCGAACGCGCCCTGGTGCGGGATTTCATAAGGGCTTATTCAACTTTGAATTCAATATCTTCAATATGAACATTGACATGCCCCACATCCAGGCCAACCATGTCAGAGATGGCGCGCGCCACCTGAGTCTGTATATTTCGGCTAACTTCACGAACATTGAAGTCCTTTTTCAAAATGATATACAGCTCAATATAAACAACACTGTCCTCGATTGTCATCTGAACACCGTTATCAGATCCGTGTCTGAAGATGCGATCGAAACCGCCTGGAATTTGGGCCAGACGATTAACTCCTTCTACGCTAAGAGCTGACATTCGCGCGATTGTCAGTAAAACCTCAGGTGCAAGAGTGGTTTTGCCAGGGGAACTATAATCTTCGGTCATGTTAGGGTCTCCTACATCATTGCCATGCCACCATCCACGCCCAAAACCTGGCCAGTGATAAATGCGGCCTGGTCGCTGACTAGAAAGGCAACAGCATAAGCTATCTCTTCGGGCCGCGCTTTTCGTGCCAACGGCACCATTTTTATCGCAGCTTCCAAAACTTCTGGAGGCATACTTGCCAATATTTCGGTATCAACAAAGCCAGGGGCAACAACATTTACTGTAATATTTCGCGCAGCCACTTCTCGCGCCAATGCCTTTGAAAAACCAATCTGCCCTGCCTTGGAGGCCGAGTAATTCGTCTGTCCACCATTGCCCATTTGCCCGGCGACAGATGAGATGCTGACAATACGACCATAACGCTTTCGCATCATATGCTTCACAGCAACTTTCGAACAATTGAAAGTAGATTTCAGATTGGCATTCAAGACACTATCCCAATCAGATTCAGACATCATCATGATCAGCATATCTCGAGTAATGCCGGCATTATTAACAAGGATATGCAGGTCGCCAAAAGTATCGACTGCAAACTTGATAAGGTTTTGAGCAGCAATTAAATCAGAGACATCTGCCTGAAATACTGCAGCTTTGCCACCTTGGGATGTAATCTCACCTACTACCGCTTGCGCATCATCTGGTGATTTATTGTAGTTCACAACAACAGCTGCGCCTCGCAGCGCCAACTCGATTGAGATGGCTCGGCCAATTCCACGCGACCCACCGGTCACCACAGCCACCCGGTCATTCAAGGATAAAAAATCACTCATTTCGATGCTCCTATAACCAAGAGATTATACCCTACGCGAACCATGCAAATGGTCAATCACTATGATATTTAACACCTTAATTGCCTCTTGGTTTCAACCCAAAACCCAGCAAAAGTCCACCGATAATTGAAAAACCGCCAATATAGGCAACAGCGTCCTCCCAAAAACGAATCGGAAACAGACGAATCAATGTATCGGAGTACTCAAACAACCATGAATTTCCAGAAAAAAACAAAGAGTGGAACCAGGCAAAAAATTCCCAAAATGAAGTTGAAGCAAAAATTCCCAACAAAACCAACAACCCAACCGTCAAATACCCCCCCCTCTTCCATCCAATTAAATAATCCACCCACCAACCTCCCCGCCATGCCACTACACCCAACACCAATAATGCCAATATGTCAACATACCACGTCTTTAATAACATCTGAACGACAGCCTTCACGTCGGACATATGAGAAAGTTCGCGCTCACTATAAATCTGTTTCCCATTGTCGAATTTTAGGTCACCGAGAAAACCAATACCTTCCCCATTCACAAGGTATTCCACCGAAGGCTTTGACCAATGCAAACGGTCTTGAAAGCTAAATCCGAATTGGTCTTCTGGAAACCCAGGCATCCGATATTCCAATTCCAAGAACACGGGCGTCATCAACAAGCGTACTCCCAACATGATCAACGCCAAGGGAATTAACAAGGTCACAATCCAGAAAAATATTGGGGTAATGGTTTTTAGATTCATGTCATCTCCATAAAGTGATTAATATCATATATCCGTTAAGGAAATCCTTAATATCTTGTATTGATTTCCGCATCTTGATATTCTAATAGTACCAAGGGTTGGATTTTGTGTCCAACTTTATTTTGTTATATCATTTTTTGCTTGAAAGTTCACTGTTTCAAAGCTTTCATCGTCACAACTCTATCACAAAAGCAGTCAGGAGGAATATATGGAATTAGGTGGTTACGCAAATAAAATCGCCCACATTGATTTGACCCAGGGCAAGGTCGAGTTCAAGCCTATCCCGGAAGATTTCAAAAGAAAGTATATTGGGGGTCGAGGTTTGGGCGTTAAATATGTCTTTGATAATGGGCCAAAGGTTGATGCGCTTTCCCCGGATAACCTTTTATGCTTCATGAACGGGCCCCTGACTGGTTCAGAAGCCAATATGAGCGGACGCATGGCAGTAGTAACAAAGTCTCCATTGACCGGCACTGTTACAGATAGTCATCACGGTGGTTGGTCTGCTGCTCGTTTGCGCTGGTCTGGTTATGATGGCTTGATATTCAAAGGCAAAGCCGCCAAACCAGTCTATATTTATATTCACGATGACCAGGTTGAAATACTGGATGCATCAGATGTATGGGGAAAGGGCATACACGATACTATAAAATTCTTCAAATCCAAATATGGTGAAAAAGATCTTTCAGTGATCTCAATCGGCCCAGCTGGCGAAAAACTCGTCAAATTCGCCTGTTGGATGAACGAAAATGACCGCGCCAGCGGCCGCGGTGGTACTGGTTGCGTTGGTGGATCTAAAAACCTCAAAGCCATTGTCATCAAGGCTGAAAAGAAAATCACCAAAGCAACTGACCGCGATGCATGGAAAACAGCCCACGAGCGCGCACTCAAAGTCATTATGGCAGAAGAGAATATTACCAGCCCTCGTAAAGGTGGTCTGTCTGTTTATGGCACAAATGTATTAATGAACATAACGAACAGCATTGGTGCACTCCCCACTAAAAATAGCACTCTCACATCTTATGGCGAAAATGCCGAAAAAATTAGCGGTGAGTATATCAAGGAAAACCTGCTGATAAATGACCCCACCTGCCACGCCTGCCCGGTTGCATGCAAAAAAGAAGTTGAAGTCAAAGACGGACCTTATGCCGGTCTGCGTATGGAATCTGTTGAATACGAACCAGCCTGGTCAGTTGGCGCAAATGTCGGAAACAATGACGCCCGCGTAATTGCCAAAATGATCGATATTTGCAACGATTATGGCATGGACGCAATTGAAATCGGTCACCCAATTTCGATATTTATGGAAGCTAGCGAAAAAGGTTATACCAGCGCTGCCGATGGCAAACTTGCCTGGGGCGATTGCGATGGTATGGTTGCCCTTGCTAAAAAAATCGGCGAACGTGAAGGTCTTGGGCAGCTCATGGGCGAAGGTGCCAATCCAACAGCCAGTCATTTTGGCCACCCTGAACTCGCCATGACAGTAAAGGGCCAGGGTATCCCGGCCTACGACCCTCGGGGTCTTAAGGGAATGGGCCTGGGTTATGCCACAAGCAATCGCGGCGCTTGCCACTTACGCGCCTACACTCCTGCTTCCGAATTAGGGGTTATGCCATTCGGCACCCTCAAAACAGATCCGATCGCCTGGGAAGGTAAAGGCGGACTGGTCAAAATCTTCCAGGATATTCACGCTTTCTCAGATAGCATGGATCTGTGCAAATTCAGCGCTTTTGCAATGGGTGTGGATGAGTATGTCCAACAGTATTCAGCCATGACCGGTATTCCTTTTACAGGCGATGAGATGCTCAAGACTGGTGAGCGAATCTACAACCTGGAACGCCTCTATAATAATCAGGCTGGTTTTGGCGAAGGAAGTGATTATCTTCCCAAGCGTTTTACCACCGAACCATCCACACAGCCCGGTTCACTCGGACAGCTTTGCGAAATCGACAAAATGCTCGCGGATTATTACGAAGCTCGCGGCTGGGTAAACGGTGTTGTTACCGAAGCCAAGCTTAAGGAACTAGATCTCGCCTGAGATTTGATTGCTTTATAACAAAAACGACGCGCTAATACGGCGCGTCGTTTTTGTTATTTGTATATCCAACCGAATCACAACGATCAGGCTCCTGCACGCAAAGTCTTCATATTAAATCTTGCGATAAAGTCATCTGCTATGTCATCATCCAATTCCATTTCGAGGCGAGTTTGCCCAACTCGTAATGAAAAAAATGTGTATGGTTCCATCTTCGTTAATCGCACAGCCCAGCCTTTTCCAGTCACCACATCATCCTTAAGCACCCCGCCCAGTTCAACAAGGTATTCCTTTAATAAAAAATTTGGGATGCCACGCATTTCGCGGGTTATGGTCTGCATTTATCCACCACCCACTGCCGGGAAAATATCCAGCTTATCCGCACTGGATATTTTCGTTTCAAGGACGTCTGCCAGATATGGAACATCTCGACCATTAACAAAAACATGTACATGACCATGTAATTCATTTTCCGCGGTCATTAATTCTTTTCTCAGAGGCGGATAAACCGCGAAGATGTTTTCGAGCATCTGGCGTACGGATGTATCATCTGCCAGATCAATCGACACCGTTTTTTTGCCTGTAATTAATCTCAAAGTTGCATAAAAATTAATTTCCATTTTATCTCCATGTGAATTGATCGAATCAATTTTTATCATCTAATTCAAAATAATTCAATAGCCTATTCATTATTCAATATTATCGCCATTGGACCCAGGAAATTGATAAACTTGTTATCGTTCCTTCTCATCATGATAAAATCGAGCAAAACCACTTTCGGAGAAACCCGTGATCACAAAACAATACCTGATAGATGAATTCCGAGCTCTCGGTCTGGAGAAGGACGATACTGTTTTCGTACACAGCTCTTATTCTTCGCTTGGCAAAGCTCCAGGCGGAGTCGATGGTGGTCCTCAAACAGTCATCGAAGCCTTGTTGGATTTAATTGGCCCCCAAGGCACGTTGATTATGCCGACTTTTAACTATGATTTTCTCAAGGGCACCCCCTGGGACATCCGCACGACACCATCCCAGATGGGGGTTCTTACCGAAATTGTACGCACCGATCCTCGCGCCAGACGGATGTTTCACCCCATTTATTCCATGGCAGCCATCGGCTTACACGCGGATGAACTCGCAACACACCGTTCGAGTGATTGTTTTGGCGAAACAACCATTTTTACGAAATTCCGAGAGTGGGATGCCAAAATCCTAATTATTGGGTTGGCTTATAGCAAATCCATTACTTTTTTACACCATTGCGAGCAGCTGGCGGGTGTGGATTATCGTTTTCTAAAAGAATTCAAGGGGATCGCAATTGACCAACAGGGCAAACCTCAAGAAGTGGCATACAGCATGTTCGTTCGAAATGTCGAACGCGGAGTGGTTCTCGATTTTGAACCCATTGGCGCCTTACTGGATAATCAAGTAGTCAATTTACGTAAAATTGGTCTCGGCGAAACCCGTTTGATGAAATGCAACGATGTCTTCCGTGTCGCGGTCCAGGCCATGCAGACTCACCCGGGGCCTGGTCTTACATATATCATCAAAACACCCGAACGTGCCATGGACTGGGTTCCAGCCATGAAACCAATGTCCAGTCTAAAAGATCTCCTTGCTGAAATAGTCCCATTGCATCGCACACTTGCATCTGATGGAATGGATACCGCCTTGAATATCATCGGATCCTACCTTCCAGAAATCGCTAATTATGAAATTGAAACCTACAAACCCCTGGATCCCGTCTGGACATGGTACGTCCCAGAGCGTTATATTGTACACGATGCATTTTTGGAAACAGAAGATGGCGAACGCCTGATCGATTTCCACGAAAATTCTTTGCACTTGGTTTCATATTCCTTACCGGTTGACAAAGTTATTTCCTGGACAGACCTGCAGCCCCATCTTTATTTTAATGAGAAACGTCCGCATACAATTCCGTGGAAGTTTAAATATTACGATCGCGATTGGGGGTTCTGTCTTTCAAAAAATCAGTTTGACTTGTTGTCCCGAGAAAAAAAGTATCATGCAGTGATCCGTTCTGAATTTTCCACGGATCCGAAAGATGGCTTTAAAGTTTCGACTTCTGTCTTGCATCCACAGGGTGGAAGAAATCCACTCGCTGGTGAGATTTTTATTATGGCGCATGTTTGCCATCCCAATCAGGCCAACGACGATGCCGCCGGAGTGGTCACCGCCATCGAGGTTGCTCGCAGGCTGGCGGCCCGCCCACTGCCTCCGGGTTCCATGAGTGTACGTTTTTGGTTTGGGCCTGAAACCATCGGCACGATTGCCTGGCTGGCCAACCACGAAAATATGATTCCTGCCATTAAAGGCGGAATTTTCATTGAAATGACCGGTAATGACAACACAATCGCTTTGCAGCATACCAGGCAGCACGATTCCACGCTTGACAGAGTTGGCCAGTATGTCCTTAAAAAACGTGGGGCCGATTACCGCGAGGGTACTTTTGCAGACGTCATTGCAAATGATGAGCGCGTACTAAACGGGCCTGGCTTAAACATTCCCTGCATTTCGGTCACTCGTTATCCGTATCCTGAATACCATACCACGGATGACAATTTGGATATCATTCACGAAGATAAACTTCTGGAAGCCGCAGACGTTATTGAAGAAATGATCCGGATTTATGCCAGCAATTACCTGCCCAAACGCAAATTCCGCGGTCCAGTTTTCCTGTCAGGTCACGGTTTATTTGTAGATTGGCAAACCAATTGGAAATTAAACCGCGCCATTGAAAAAATGATGATGCGATTCGAAGGAAAACAATCAATATTCGAGATAGCCGATGAATTGGAATTGGATTATTGGGAAACAAGAGAATATATCGAAAAATTCCGATTGCGTGGACTGGTAGAATCTTTGCCAATACCAGAAATTGCTGAAAAGGCTTGATGGAACCCCCCAACCAGCTATTCCATTCTGTTCCTATTGGATTGTATCAACCCCACCAGCAAGGATAAAATTTATCACCAGGCTGTTGGTCACCCATTCGACCGGCGAACGATCATCCGTGTAGATATCACCCTCAGTTGGATCTGGTCTTAAGTTTTCGAGTGCTACTTGTGCCGCAGTGATCAATAAGGCCGGTGAATTTTTGCCGGCCTTAAGCTCTTCCAGATTTGCGCCAAGGTTGTCTACAGTCGTTGGCACTTTCGTGGCATATAGAATCGAATTAAATGTATTGGGAATATCCATCACATGCGTGGATGGTAAAACTGACCTTATCGTTGCTGCTAAATCATTAATCAAGCGGCGGTCTTCTGGCGCACGGCCAATATTAATTGCCAACACGCCATTCTCAGAGAGATGATCAGCGCAGATTCTGAAAAATTCTTGCGTCGTTAAATGGGGAGGAATATAAGGCGGTCGATAAGCATCCACAATAATCAAATCATATTTATATTGGCTGTTTTGTAGTCCTGCCCGGCCATCTCCAATAAAGATATTCAAGTTAGGCATCGTCATACCAAAATATTTTTGACCCACTTCGACTATTTTGGGGTCGATTTCATAACCATCGATCGGGATTCCGCCATAAACCACGGTTGCCTGCCTGGCAGTCGTCCCAGCAGCCAAACCAACGATTGCAATCCGCTTAACTGCATTCAAAGAAAACCCGGTATTGAACATGGGACCAACCAAAAATTCCTCCCATGGACCACCATAAAAAAGCTTACCCGGATTATATTCAGAGTGCACGCCCTGGCCTTCATTTAACCTGAGCAGCATGCTGTCCCCACTTTGCAATACTTCTATATAATTATAAGCTGACTCGGTTTCATAAACTTGCCCAGGGGTAGATTTGATCTGGTAATTGTTGATCAGGGCAACAACCACTAAAACCAACGGCATCAGCAAATACGGCAGCACACCCTTCCAGCCTGAAGTTAACCAAAGACCGTATAACGCAACCGCTAACAAAATACCAGAAAACAAGAGAAAGGTGAGCGTAGTCCCTATCAAAGAAAACAGGAATATTGTTGGAAGAAAAGCCCCCAACACAGACCCAAGGGTCGAAATGGAAGAAACTTTTCCGGAAACTTCGCCTACGGTGGCAGAATCCTGAATCAACAACCTGACAGCAAATGGGGTAGTCATCGCTAATAAAGTAACTGGAATACTAAATAATACCAATGTCCCGGCAAAGGATCCTAATACCACACCCAGGCTGAGCACATCAAAGGCTGCCGCCGCCATTCTCAAAACCGGGCCAGCAATAAAAGGCACAATACCCAGCGTAAAAGCACCCCAGGCCAGAATTTTAAATAGTGTACGTGGGCCAGGTGAGCGGTCAGCGAAGCGCCCACCCAGGCTGTACCCGGCTGCAAAATAAATCATAATAAGCCCAATAATACTGGCCCAAACCAGGTTGCTGGATCCATAAATGGTTTGTAACAAACGTGAGGCGCCAAACTCAGCCGCCAGGGCAGTCATGCCAGAAA
>CAZLJB010000003.1:20324-34115 GCA_964559195.1 uncultured Anaerolinea sp.
GTTTGTAACAAACGTGAGGCGCCAAACTCAGCCGCCAGGGCAGTCATGCCAGAAACAAAAACAGTGAAATAAAGGTATCGACGCATGATTACAATTATACAGTCATCGGGCCTTTGATAAACGTTAAAGTTTCCTTGACTTTTCCAATACGAACGGCTAAAATACAGGTTCGTGGAAGCTGTTAATTTTGTTGTTTGTATTTAAAATAACCCAACTTCCTCACTTGGGCATACTCACCTGATTCAACTCCAATATTCGCGGTGAAAATGCTAAATGGAGTATAGAATGGACATACATCAAGTTGATGAGATTGAAGTTCCTCAGATCGTTAACTTATCCCAGGTGAAAGTAGAATTTGTCCAGGCCGATCTGGTTCGCGCCAGTCAATCCGCTATCCAACAATTAACCGCCGAAGAAGTTGAACTTCAAACATCAGCTGCAATTTCAATCCAAACCAGTGAATTCCAGGCTCGGGATTCAATCATTGGGGTGGTTTCCGCCCACCAAGCTTCTATTGTAGATTCCCTGGTTGGCGCAATTCGTGCAGACACCATCATTTTCGATGGGTTTTCGGCCCTGGTTGTGGGAGATTCAATCACAAACAAAGATTTGCGCGCGGTAGCCATGGTTGGAACAAACGTCCAGGCGGATAGTATTCAGACAAGCATTCTGATCAGCCGCGAAGTTCACGGAAATGTTACAACCATCATTGATGGCCGTACCGCTATATTTGCCGGATTGGCTGCCGGTACAGTCACTGGGCTGATCCTGCTTGCGGGCAAGCTACTGTTCGGCCGCAAAAACTAATCAAAATGAGCGGTGATCCTGCCGCCATAAATTTTATTCGGGTGAAGGTAATCCTGGCTTGAAAAATGCCAGGGTGAGAGGCACCCAAGGAGAAAAGATCATGGAAAAAGTAGTCTTAAAAGCCACCAAACGTACCATCATCGGCAAACAGGTCAGCCAATTACGACGTGCAGGTCAGTTACCTGGCGTTGTATATGGCCATAATGTTGAGCCGACCCCCATTTCGTTGGAAGCTCACAACGCAGGGTTGGTTATTCCGCATCTCACTTCATCCAGCATCGTAAATATTGAGCTGGATGGCAAGATGATCCCTGCTCTGGTTCGAGAGAAACAAAAAAATTACATCAAAAATGTATATACACACGTTGATTTTCAGGCTATCTCCCTGACTGAAATGATACGTGCCGAAGTAAGTTTGCACTTCCACGGCTTAGCGCCAGCCATCAAGGAATTCAGTGCTGCAATCGTCAACAATATGGAAAAAATCGAAGTAGAAGCACTCCCGAATGACCTGCCCGAGCGCATCGAAGTCAACCTGACTACCCTGGTAAAAATTGGCGATGCCATCCATGTGCGTGACCTTGTCATACCTGCCGGTGTTACCTTGTTGACCGATCCTGATGAGATGGTTGCCGTGGCAACAGCCACGCACGACGAAGCCGCTGATATTCTACCCGGTGGCGAAGTTGCAGAGCCCGAAGTCATTGAAAAAGGTAAGAAAGAGGAAGAAAAGTAATCTGCTAAATTTTTCAAGAGCGCCCAAATGGGCGCTCTTTTTTTGTGTGAGCCCAGCATACGCATTGACTAGAAAGTGAAAGACTTTTGTGGACACCGAAGGTGGATTGCGCCAACCACTACCGGAAAGCAAGGGCGCTGTCGTGAGACAGGGTCCGGATGAAGCCGGAAGCAAACCTGCGGCATGAGGAACACGAACCATGTCTGAGGCTGTATCAGCCGGGCGAGTTGGCACAAGACAATAATGCCCCAGCTTATGTAGCTGCCAAGCATGGCGTGGTTGGTTTGACACGCACCGCAGCTCTGGAGTATGCCCAGATGGGTATCCGGGTGAATGCCGTTGGGCCCTCATTTATTCGGACACCCATGATCAACGCGGATGGTGAAGAAGAGATTCCATATGTCCACAAGATGTTGGCGAGCCTGCACCCGCTCGGTCGCCTGGGCGAACCAGAGGAAGTCGCAGAACTGATTTCCTGGCTCAGTTCTGATAAGGCTTCCTTTGTCACCGGCTCATTTTTCCCAATCGATGGCGGTTTCCTGGCGCGCTAATTTACCCGGAGGAGGCTTATTTTTGCGAGGGGTAATCGCGCACAAGTCCCCTACGCGCCCACATTGCAGGTTTATTGACATAAATCTGTTTACGAATCCAGGGAACCAGTTTGTAATAGAAATAACCATTGCCCCACTCCAACATTTTGTAGGGCAATTCATACATCAGCCATTCGCGCAGACTCTGCGGAGCAAAGATGCCCGTAAAATTGTCGCGCATGGATTGCAACGGGCGAGGGGCCGTTTCGGGAGCAAAAACCCCGTCCGCATCCCACTTTTCTGGGTTCAAATGCATGTTCCAGGCATTTACCCAAGGCTGCTTCTGCAAGGCCGGATGATCCGGGTAGCACTCAGACACGGCCTGCCAGAATATCACGATCGCCAGCTCTTCCAGGCGGTCCAGATTTTTTCGAGCAATGATCAACATTTGCTCGGAGCTGCGCCGGGAGGCTAAATCAAGACCTAGCAGCATCATCAAGCGCATGCGGGTCAAATCGAAAAATATGTGCAGAGGGCGTGGTGAGGCTTTGTCCGACCAGTCCGCAAATAGTTGCTCGACACGCATATTCAAGAGCCGGAAGCGTTCACCCAGGGCAAAGATTTCTTCGGTTGGCTGCCTGATCATCCCCTGAACATACAGTTGGTACATCCAGGACCAGTAAATTGCGGTATCCCAGGTCAGCTTGGGGGTAAAGATTTGGGGGTGACCAAAGATTCGATACATCCCCTGGTAAAAGCTCAGGCAAATTGGGTAAAGATTCTGCAGCACCAGGCGGTTGTAATCCGCTACCGTGGATTCGCTCAAAGTGCCTGCCCTGTCACGCCGGATTAATTCTACAGTTAGCGTGTTGGTCACCGCGATGAAATCTGAGCCATAGCTGTACAATGGATCCAGGAAGAAACCGGCTTCTCCCACGCAGGTCCAGCGCCTGTGCGAAAAAACCTGCGCAGACGCATAGCTGTAGCGTTTCAGGCTCAAAAAATCCATTGGGGGCATGTCACGGATATACTCACTCATTTTTGGTTCATGGTTTTGCAGCCATTCGAGCGCCTGCTCATAGGATTTTCCATACGTATTCTGAGGGTGGATATCATCGTCTGTGACGATGCCGATACTTGTCGCGTTCGAGCTCAAGGGGATCAGCCAGACCCAATATCCACGACCCATCAGGTGGTTGGTGGAAAAATAGCGATCTTCGACCAGCTTGTTCGGCCAAGTTTGGCCGTCCTGCTCACCCATTTTGTCAACGTCAACCCGGCCAGCGTATCTCCACCAGGCTGAACTGGCCCGGTGTTCGTTCTCACACTTTAAACCCAGCATGGTCTGCAAAAAACGCCGCCGCCCGAGCGCATCGATCACCCAGCGCCCCGTCAGGCTAAATTCTTTAGCGCTATCCTTGCTTCGGCAGCGGATGATATGCGCCACATCTCCTTCAGCCAGTGCGATTTCTTCCACGGTCGTGCCCTCAAATAGGGTTATGCCCGATTCAATCGCCAGTTTTCTCAGGTCATTTTCCAACCTGCCGCGGTCTATTTGGTAAGAGGGTATTGGAGGAAACATGCTTTGCCCTGCCTCCGGGCGTGTCGTCAATGGTTCCTTTCCCCCACCGATGAAAAACCGTAGACCTAATTTTGGCAGATGTTTTGTCCGAAAATAGGTATCAAGCTTGAGGACTTGTCCGAAATAATAGGTGCCCAATTCGATCGATGACTCACCAACTTTAAAAGCTGCTTCCGGCAGTGGGGAAGTTAAACGGTCGATGACCGCGACCGAAAGCTCTGGCAATTCCAGGCGCAACTGGCGTGCCAGGGTCAACCCGGCCAGGCCGCCTCCACAAATGACCACATCAAAATCAGTTTTATCAGGCATTCTTTTTCCTTTTTTAGGCTGCTGCAGCTTTCGACTTCGTTGGTGACCAGTATTTAAGCGATGACACCAACTTTTTTGGCGAGGTTCTAAGTGCCATGTATAAATCCGATGCTGCGCAGGTAACAAAAGAAGTATCGAACAATTTCTCGCCAATCTATTGGATACTGGTTTGCTTGTGTTCTTCCGTGTGGTTAAGATCCAAACGAAGTAACTGAACAGGTTTTTTAGCCCGGTTTTTGCCCACGAAACAACCCGTATTTGAGCAAGCCTTTGCGAAAAGCCAAGTCATAACGCAAAATTGTGTATGCATCTCGTATATGTGCGTGAGCCAGCGTCAGGCTGGTCCCTGCCAGGCCGCGCACATCAAGCAGCGCTACCAGCACTGCTTCCCTCCAGCTCCGCAGTGTAGGCTCAGTCCAGTCTTCCCCGACCACATCGCACAGACCGTGGCGCTCGAAAAGTTCCACGCTTTCTTGTATTCCTTCGAAACTGGTATGACACCACTCATCTATCAAAAACTGAACATGTTTACTTTCGGCGCTCGTCAGGGGCACGGTGCGCGTATCGCGAAGATTCCAGGTGGCAGTCACAACCCTTCCGCCCGGCTTGAGCAGCCGCGTGATCTCACTCATGAAGCGCTCTTTATCCGGCATATGAGGTTCGGATTCTAAGGTCCAGATAATATCAAAACTTCCGGCGGCAAAAGCCTGATCCATGGCATCACTCTGCAAATAAGCCACGTTTAGCAGCCCTTGCGAGCGCGCCAACTCAACCGCGAAGTGAGCCTGGGCGTTGGAAAGGGTAATGCCGGTAATCTGCGCGCTTCCTGACCAGCGCTGGGCAAGGTGGGATACGCTGCCTCCCACCCCGCAGCCCACATCCAAAATTTGCACTCGTGGCGCGCCAGAGCGGGGGTTTTCTAGTCGGTCGAATAGCGCCGGATCAGACTGCGCAATACCCCATTGCACCATCACATCGATCATGTCAAACTTTGCTCGAATGAAATCCTTTCGCTTGGAGGGTCGACCGTAATAACCGGCATGCAGATGTGTGCCCCAATAATATTTCATTTTGAGATCGGCAGTCCAGGCATCATAGATGTCTGAAACAGAGCCTGACCCGGTGTAAGACCGGCTGGGCTTGCGCAAATCAAAAAAAATAAAGACTCCAGTCGCCAGCAATGCCACGCCCAAGAACCACAAAATAGTAATCATTTTCTCCTCACTTATTGTTCTGTGATTTCAGCTGCCATTATGCTACAGCGTTATACCACCATCAACCTGGATGACTTGCCCAGTGATATAACTGGCCTGGTCCGAAAGCAAGAAGCACACCAGCGGGGCGATGTCTTCCACGTTTCCCAGGCGGCGCATCGAGATGCGCGACTTGATGTAATTGAGGGTATCCTGATCCAGCATACCCAGCATGTCGGTATTGATATAACCCGGCGCCACCGCGTTCACGCGAATATTTTGGGGGGCGACTTCAGCAGAGAGTGACTTGGTAAAGCCAATGATCCCAGCCTTGGCAGCCGAATAATTGGTCTGACCATTGTTCCCATAAATGGCGGCCACCGAAGTAATGTTCACGATTGCGCCGTTGCGCTGTTTGACCATTTGGACGATCAAAGGCTTGGTAACATTGTACATACTGCCCAGGTTGGTGTAAAGAACGCTGTCCCATTGGCTGCGGTTCATGCGTGCAAAAACCGCGTCGCGGGTGATCCCTGCGTTGTTGACCAACCCATCGATCGAACCGAAAGCGCTGATCAGGTTTTTGATGGTTGTTTCCATGGCACGCTCGTCGGATACGTCCCCTTCCAATGCCAGGCAGCGTTGCGCAGGATAGGCGGCCGAGAGTTCGCTGGCCAGGGCCTGGGCTTCATCAGCGCTGTGCAAAAAGGTAAAGGCAACGTCCGCGCCTTCAGCCATGGCAGTCTTCACGATGGCTTTCCCGATCCCACGACCTCCGCCGGTGATCAAAATTTTTTTTCCATTAAGCATAGGCACCAACTTGTACAGCGAGATTTTCGGGGCCAGGCACAAACCCGATGGCGCGCAGATAGCGTAAATAGGTTTCGAACAATTTCTCGTCGGCCGGGGCGCAGACAATCCCTGATCCTTCCAATTCGCGTTTGGTATCGCGGGTGTCATAAGTTGGTAGTTGCATACTGACTTGATCCATATCTTCCAGGGTGGCCTGGTATGCAAACAAGGCGTTCGAAGAAAAAATGGGACTGCTGACCAGCTTGTCGCGCAGTTCTTCGAAGGGTAGTTCTTCGAACTGGTAACCCTGGTTGCGCAGATATGCCAGCGCAGCACTCATCGGTCGGCGGGTTGGGTTGGTGAGATGGAAAGCTTTTCCAAGTGGTCTGCGCTTAAAAGCCAGGTAGACCATCGCCTGGGCCACATAATCCACAGGAGCCACGTCCACTTCGATATCCAGTTGCGGGAAAGCCCCAAACTGGAGAAAGCCTTTGAAAGAGGCCAACAGAAAATGATCGGTCACACAACGCCCGGTGAGACTGTCCCCGCCAACCTCGCCAGGCCGGTAGCGCGCCACAGGCAAGCCTCGTTCCGCAGCATTCAGCAGGCATTTTTCTCCAACCCATTTGGCTTCATCGTAACCCAGGTTGAGCAGGCCGTTGTGGTCAATTGGGTCGCGTTCGTAAAATGTGTTCTGTGCGCCCATTGGCCAGATGGCTGCAGTCGACAGGTGGTGAATTGGCTTAATACGCGCATAAAAAGCAAATTTGATGATTTCCTGAACGCCGAGCACATTGGTGGAGCGCAAGGCTTCATAGGGGTAGATGAAATTGACATGCGCCGCGCTATGAAAAATGGCATCTACCTGGCGGGCCAGGCGTTCGTAAAGCTCATCGGTCATACCCAGGCGTGGCAAGGTCACATCGCCCTCCACCACGTGAATACGCGATTCCCAGCCCGCGTCACCGGCCCAGACCTGGTAATTGCGCATACCCTTTTCGATGCGTTCTTTGGCATCTTCGCCACGTTTGGGGCGCACCAGGCAGTAAAGTTCAGCCTGGGTGGTCTTGAGGATTTCAGCGACGATATAAGCGCCCAGGAAGCCGGTCGCGCCGGTCATGAAAACCGTTTTTATTTCACCTGAGGCTCTAAAAGAAAGACCTCGTGACGGGGCCAGGTAGTGCGGCAATTCCGCCTCGCGAGCCAGGAAAGCCATTCGCTGGCGGGCCCATTCGGCGTCGCGGTTGGTAATGGGAAGCGATGCGGCATTTGCCAGGCTACCCTGTTCCTGGCGGCGTTCATCGATCAGTGACGAAAATTTTTCGATGGTTGGCGCGCTGAAAAATTCACGCAAGTTGAAGGTCATGTTGAAAAGCTTGCGGATCTGCAGCATGAGGCGTGTCATAAGCATGGAATGTCCGCCGAGGTCGATAAAATCGGCATTTCGCCCGATCAGTTTCTGGTCGATGCCAAGAACGCTAGCCCAGGCTTCTGCAAGCAGGTGTTCGGTACCGGTCTCTAAGGGGATCAGCGACAAGTTAGTCGGGGCTGTGGCTACTTTATCCGGGTTGGATAAGGCGGAACGCTGGGTTTTGCCATTCACTGTTAACGGAAAGGCTTTGTAAAAGAAGAAATATGGCGGAACCAACGTTTCAGGCAAGTGGTCGCGCAGTTGGTTGCGTAATTCCGCGCCTGGCGGGGGAGTTTCAGACGTTGGGATGACGTGAGCCACCAGTTGGACATCCCCGAGCCGGTCGCGCCAGGAGGTTATGACTGCGTCGCGCACACCTGGCAAGCTGCGTAGAACGCTTTCGATCTCCCCTGGTTCAATACGCACGCCGTGAATTTTGACCTGGTCATCGCTACGGCCCAGGCAGATCACCTCACCCTGCGCGTCGTATGTGGCCAAATCACCGCTGCGGTAGATACGTTCACCGGGTATGAAAGGATCGGCTTGGAAGCGCTCGTCGGTTAGTTCCGGGTGCTGCCAATAACCGGGTGAGACACCCAAGCCGCCAATGAATAGTTCGCCCGGCGCCCCGAACGGCACGGGTTGGAGTCGGTCATCCAGGATATAGAGACGGGTATTGGGGAAAGGCCGCCCAATGCGGATCGGGCTGGTGGGTGGTTTCGGAATATTACAAAAGGCAGAATAAACGGTAGTTTCGGTTGGCCCGTACAGATTCCACAGGCTGTCGCTTCTATTTAATAATTTCTCAGCCAATTCAAGACTCAAAGATTCTCCGACGGTCATCAGGCAGATGTTTTTATCGCCTTGCCAACCAGCTGCCAGGATAGACTTCCAGGTGGATGGCGTGGCCTGGACATGGCTGGGACGGCGCGATGCGAGACGATCGACCAGCTGTATCCCATCCGCAACTAGGCCGTCCTCAGAAACTTCCACCAATCCGCCAGCCATCAGTGGGGTGAAAAGTTCGGCGGTGGAAATGTCGAAAGTGATCGTGGTCAGGGCCAACATATGACTCTGTGCGCCGATAGCTAGGTAACTGCGGACAGCCAGCAATATGTTTAACAAGGCGATATGGCGTATCTCAACCCCTTTCGGTTTGCCTGTCGAACCAGATGTAAAGAGGATCATGGCGTTCTCGGATGCTTGGGCGGGCGGCAAATCGTCTGGTAGTGCCTCCGAATCCATTGGAGTTGCCCCATTTTCTAAGCAAATCGGGCACAAAGCTGTGGGGGAAGTGTCGTCCCAGATGAGCGGAAGCAAGTCACTGGTCGTCAAGACCGTCCTGACCCTGGCTTCGCCAAGCATATATGCCAGGCGCTGTTTTGGGAAACCAGGGTCAAGGGGCACGTAGACCGCGCCCAGTCTCCAGATTGCCAACAAGGCAGGGATGAGATCAATGGAACGGTGCAGCAGGATGCCGACCCGGTCAGAGTGTTGGACCCCAGCCGATAGCAGGCGCGTGGCAATTTCCTCCATGCGCTGGAGCATCTGGCTATAAGTCAGCGTGCGCTCGCCAAAACAAATGGCAGCCTTTTCCGGACGCGCCTTGGCCTGATCGGTCACCAGGTCAAGCACATTGCGCCCTGCAGGCAAAGCCTTTTCGGTGCGGTTCCATTGCTGGATCACCAGGTCTAGTTCCTGGGGTGACAGCATGGGCAGCAATCCGCAGGTACAGGTCGGGTCACGTAAGGCAGCCTCGACAAAAGCCAGCAATCCTGCCATCCAGCGTGCAATGCTATCTTTGAAAAAGAGCTCGGTGCTGAACTCACAAACCAGCTGCTGCCCGGAGGCTGTGGAAACCAACAGCATTTCCAGATCGTATCGTGCCCCGGCGCTGGGTGGCAGCAGGAAAACACTCTGCATGCCAACAAATTCGGGCGGATTGGAAAGGTCTAGTTCGCGGAAAGCTACTGTGAATAAAGCTGAACGGCTCTGATCACGAGGGGCATTTGCCAACCGGATCAACTCAGAAAGCGAGATGTGCCGGTAAGTATCGGCTTTTTCCAGCACTTCAGCGATTACCGCCACCTGCGCCGAGAAGCTGCGATCCCAGGTATAAACATTACGGATCGGCAGCAAATTGGAAACATTGGCAATCGCAGGTAGCCTGCTCTCAGGGTAGAGCGATGAACTCTCAACACCAATCACCAAATCAGTAGCAGAGCCAAGGCGTTGAAGATATATCATGCTGGCTGCCAACCAGAATGACTGAGAGCTGAACCCGCTCGCCTGCGCCCAATTGTCCACCTTCTTTTCCAGGGCTGGATCCAAGTTGGTTGCCTGGCGCGCCCCGGAGTATTTCTTAATGACAGGACGGGGGTGGTCTGCGGGTAGCTCTAGGTGAGGCACGCCATTGGCAAACTGTACCTGCCAATACTGCCGTGATGCATCCCGCGCTTGCTGTGCAGCGGGCGTGTTTTCGAGAGCCAGGTAATCAGCCCACTGCAGGCTGGGCACTGCAGCAGGCGCCTGCTGGTCGCGAGTAAAAAATCCATACACTTCAGCCAACGTTGTCGCCACGATCGCCAGGGCTTGCTGGTCAAGGACCAGGGCATGCCCTACCAGGGCCAGGATGTGCTCTTGTTCGGCCAGGCGCATTAATTCGACCCTGAAAAGACGGTTGCCGATGGTAAATGGCGCTGCGACCAGCTCGGCCAGGTGCTGATCGAGAAGACGGTCGGGAATGGAGGTAACCCGTAGTTCAAGCGCCTCACCAGTGCCAACCTGAAGCGTATCGCCATTTGGATTAAAGGCCGTCCGCAGCGCTTCATATCGGTTGGCAGTTTCTTCCAGGGCGGCTTGCAGAGCAGGAGCATGCACTTCGCCGTCCAGGCGCAGCAGCAAGGCTTCGTTATATGCCGCGTTGGTTTCATCGGAATATAGGCTAAGCATTGCGGTATGCTGTTGGGAGGCTGCCAGGGGGACTTCGCGCTCGACCTTCCACTCACCGCGCGCTAACGAAGCCCATTTCTTCTGGTTCTGGGCGTTTTTGAGTTCAGCCTCAATATACATAGCCAGGCTGGCAAGGGTTACTTGTCCTTCGATCACGCGCCGGATGGAAACCAGCACGCCAAAGCGATCGTAAACCCTGCGCATCCCTTCAACCAATGCCAGGGAGCTGATCCCTGAATCCAGAATCGGAAGATCCATGGGCAAATATGCCTGGGATTCGCCAAAGGACTCGAGGATCAAGCTTTGCAGTTCCGCCCGTATTTGGGAGAGATTAGGGTTTTCTTGTGACTGGTTCATAGGTATATATACCAGCAATTTCCATCAACCATATTTGAAATATGCCTAAGCCTAAGCCTAAGAATTTCTCAGCCTGGGTAAAACTGGTTCGGAAACAGGCGAGAATCCTTTACCAGGGTTTAGACCTGGGTATCGACGACAATCCGTTCGCGCAAGGCCTGGTAGCGTTTTTCCGCCAAAAGGGTTTGAATCAGCGGCGTATAGAAGGGCCCGTCGCCAACTACCTTGATCGTGTGCGGGGTAATCTCTACGAAATTGAATTCCTCCAGCGCTTTCCAGACCCCTTCAAAGTGCTGGTAGATATCGACATCGAAGGAACCCTGGAAGCTTTCACGATCCAGTTCCATCCCGAACAGATTGCGCCAGATCAGCGAGATCATGAAATCCTCGCGTTCGTGGCTAAAGCCGGTTTCGGTGGGGAACTGCCCGGCATCGATTTTGGCTTTATATTCTTTCAGGTTGCGCCAATTGATGAAAGACCAGGAATGCCCCGGTTCGAGCGCGATATCGCTGAAGAAGGTCAGGGCAGCGTAACCAATGCCGAGCGTATCCATGTTATCGAAGCGGTGCGTGACGCCTTCCTCGTAATTGCGTCCAAATGGGTTGCCTGGTTTGCGCCAGTTATATGCAGTGATCTGTTCATAGCCACGGCTCGTGAGCAGATCACGGGCCTCCTTGTACATTTCCAAGTTGCTCAGGGTACTGGGTAGTTCATGGTAACGATTGAGGGCGAAATCGGTTGGACCGCCCACGTTCAATTCATAGTGCGTGATATCGTAAACGCCCCACGAGATGACGGTCTCCAAATCCTCCAACATGGTCTTGACGGTCTGTTGGGGCCAGCCAAAGATCAGGTCCACGTTGGCAGCTAGCCCGAACTCGTTGGCCCATTCCAAGGTCTGGATGACATGCTGGGTCTTTTGCTTGCGACCGCTGAAGCTGTTCAGGTGCTCATTCACCTGCTGGACGCCCATGCTGATGCGGTTCATGCCTGATTCTTTGATGGCTTTAATTTTCTCGCGAGTGAAAAGCTGGGGGATGCCTTCCAAGGTGATATCCACCTCAGGTGCGATCTTGGGGAACATTGAGTGTACCAGTTTCATCAATTCGAAGTATTTGTCAGCCTTGTAAAGGTTGGATGTGCCGCCGCCAAAGAACACAGCTCCCAACGGCAGCCCCTGCAGGCCTTCCCGGTACATAGCTACTTCACGCTTCAGATAATCAAAATAAATCTCGAGATCTGTGTTACCGGTGAAGGCTTCGACCGGGAATAGGCAGTAACCGCATTTGCCCGGTTCGGTCTGAATGCAGTAAGGTACGCCCATGTATAGGTTGATTGGCGCACCCAGCCCACGTGCATGCAGCTTCTGGCGATCGTCCAGCATTTGTTGGACGGGAAGCTCTGTTTCAGTCCAGTAGCGTGGTGAGGGGAAGGCGTGCTGAATTTTGTTTACCTGGCGTCTATCCAGGTGGTTCTCAATATAATTTCGAGCATAATCCAGGTCAGGAGAAAAAGAGTGGTCCATTTATTACCTCTAAAGTTATCTTCACGGGGTCAGTTAGTCAGCTGGGGATGCTTCGAGCTGCATGTCCACGGTCAACACATCGCTAAGCAGGAATTCGGCCAGGGATTGGATCGACTGGTAGTCAAGACCCTGCATGGGTTTGAAGCGGAATTCGAGTTTTTCCTGTATGCGGCGCTGCAGTTCAGTGACCAACAATGAATCCAGACCGATTTCCAGAAAAACGGTCGATGGTGGTAGTTTTTCGAGGCTCAGGCTGTCCGCAGCCTGGCCCATAGTCTGTTTGATCTCCAGGGTCAACCAGCGCGAAAGCAATACGGTCCTTTCTCTCAAGGAAAGCGGTTGCAACATGCCGACCAACTCCGCGCGGTTTTTGAAAATCTGGGTCGTTGCCTCCATGGTCGAAGTTTTGGAAGTCTCCTTGCCGCCATTCAGCGAGGTCATCCGGCGAAGTTCGATGTTTTCGATTTCCATTAACACTTCACCATCCTCGCCAAAAACGCGCAGATTTGCTAACGCGGCTCGTCCATTGTTGTTCGCGCGTACCTGCACATGGCTCCAGACCTGGGCGGGCAGGATATTATGCAAGGTCAATGATTGGATGGCAGTCTGAACGACGGCGCCATCCAGGCTTTTTTCGTTCAACATCCCAAAGGCCGCGCCGACCGCGTGCAAGCAGCTGTCCATCAAGATAGCGTTGCGGAAAGGATCATCTTCGGGCACATTAGGGTTGTGGGCCACGCGCCCAAAGGCTTCGCCAGAGGCAGGCTTGCCCAGCCAGAGCTCGCGTACATTGGCAAATCGCGCGCCAAAATCGAGCCCGCTGTTGCGAAGGTCATTGTAAAAAGGCCCAACCCTCATTTCTGATACGCGACCTGCCAGTTCCACGTTCAAATCCACCCTGGCGCCCTTGCTTTGGATGTTGACAATTCGTCCTCTGCAGTGAATGCTGCCGGCTGAAGATAGGTTGAAATTGGCCACATCCATCCCGTTCGTCCCGAACTCGATGGTCAGGGTCAGTTTCCGTTCATCCTTGTAGGAAAGCGTAAATGCGCGCTCAAAAACAACATCCTTGAACTCGACCGGGCGCCAGTCTTTGCCAGCGGCAGCTGCAAAACCACGAGCAGCCATTTCCAGGTAACCAGTGCCGGGGAAGATGGTCGACTCGAGTACCCGGTGGTCAGTCCATGGGATGGTAGTACGCAGGCTGTTCTCAAAAACCACTTTTTTAGCGCTGCGGCTGATCAGTTTGCCGAGCAACGGATGCAGCTCTGGCAAAGCGGGTAGTTCTGCCTCCACGGCGTTTGGTCGGTTGATCGGAAAATCACCCGGGGCCACATCGAGAATGCCTGTTGGGCTGAGCCAGTATTTTTCACGGCGGAATGGATAGAGCGGCAGGGATACGCGCTGGTAGATCAGACCGTTATACAGGTTTTCCAACTTGATCGGCGCGCCACTCACATACAGGGCAGCCAGGCTGCCCAGCAGGTTGGGGACATCATTCTTAGCGCGTTTGAGGGTCGGGATGGTATGTAAATTGGGAGTGTCAAAGGCCGTCACCACTGCTGGGGTCAGTGCCGGGTGTGGCCCAACTTCGAC
>CAZLJB010000004.1:0-32547 GCA_964559195.1 uncultured Anaerolinea sp.
CGTCGGAATTAGGAATATCAGATGAGTCGGAAGCTTCTGCCGGGTGGCTGGCTCCCGCATTCGCTTCGCGGCGATCGCCCAACATCATCATCTCATTTGCCACTACTTCCACGCTGCTGTGTTTGTTGCCTTCTTTGTCTTCCCAGCGGCGGGTTTGTAACCGGCCTTCGATATAAACCTGCTGACCTTTGTTTAAATATTGTTTGCAGATTTCTGCCAGGTTACCCCAGGCAACGATGTTGAACCACTCGGTTTCGCTGTGACGTTCACCGTCCACCGTATTCCAGGAACGGCTGGTGGCGACTGTAAAGGTTGTCACCGGTCGACCGGATGGTGTGTAACGCATTTCCGGTTCACGACCTAAATGCCCAATGATCATCACTTTGTTCAAGCCCCGGCTCATATTCACTCCTTACACTAAATTAAAACTCGACGGGAAAATAAAATTATTCAACCACTGTGAGCATAGAACGGATCACAGATTCCTGGAAACGAATATTGCGTTCCAGTTGTGCAGTTGTGGCAGGATTCATGTTGAGAAGCAACAAGACATACTGACCTTCGCGCTGCTTGTTGATATGATAAGCCATTCGACGACGGCCCCACACATCCACCTTGTCCACGCTACCGCCTGCTTCTGTGACCCAACCGCTGACCTTCTCGACAATTGCTTTAAAAGCGTTCTCGTCCAAATCAGGGTGGATAATGCAGACCAATTCATAATTACGCATAGGGAAAAACCTCCTTTCCTCGGAATAAGCCCCCGGTCACCGCATCATCGATGCAAGCCAGGAGCGGAAAGGGCCGTACAAATGTACGACCGATTAAAAGCGGGTTTTATTTTAGTCTATAAATGTTGATTTGGGTAGTACCATTTTTTTGGGGGACGGTTGCAACTTTGGGTTGACAGTACCAAGTTTGGATTTACATTTTTTTCAACCAATCCGGAAATTTGGCCGGAAAGATTCCTTGCCTTTTTCAGTTTATTTGTTTGCTATTCGGTTTATTCTCGTGGTAATATTTTCCATCCCTCGGTATTTACCAGGGCATTAATCCATAGGAAATTGCGATGACCAAACATAAATACGATCTTGATACACCCTGCCTGGTGCTCGATCTGGATATCCTGGAATTCAACCTTCAAAAAATGCAATCCCTGGTGAGCCAGGCTGGTAAAAACCTGCGACCCCACAGTAAGACGCATAAATGTTCTGCCCTGGCTCGCAGACAAATTGAAGCTGGAGCGTTAGGAGTCTGTGCTGCCAAGGTCTCTGAAGCCGAAGCACTGGTTGGCGCGGGTATTGACCATGTTCTGGTCACTGGTCCTGTGGCAACTTCCCAGAAGGTAAAAAGATTGGTCAAGTTGCTTGCAGCAGCTCCTGGTCTGATGGTCGCCGTGGATCATCGCGCCAGTGTCGAACTGCTTGTGCAGGAGCTCCGTGAAAAACACCTGAAAATGGATGTTCTTCTTGATCTGGATGCCGGATTGGGAAGAACCGGTGTCAAACCTGAGTTGGCCCTTGATCTGGCTCATTTTATTCTTTCTCAGCCGGAACTTCGGTTGATGGGCATCCAGGCATACGCCGGTCATGTCCAGCATATTCGGGATTTTGCAGCCCGGCAAAGCGCATCCCTGGCCTGTCTGAAACAGCCTGCTGCGGTTTTTCGGGAATTGCAAAATTTAACCAATACCTGCCATATCTTCAGTGCCTCAGGCACCGGTACCTTTGATATTGATCTGGCCATCCCGGAGTTGACAGAGTTGCAGGTCGGCTCGTATATTTGCATGGACGTTGAATACCTGGCGGTGGGGTCAGCGGAACAGGCCGACCGTTTTGCTGCCTTTGAACCAGCCTTGCGCTTGCTCAGTACGGTGGTCAGTTGCAACCAGAGTGGTTTTGTGACTCTGGATGCTGGTTTGAAGTCACTTTATAAGGACGGGGGTATACCACAAATTCTCGGGACGCAGGCTGGCGGTCTGGAGTATGCCTGGTTTGGGGATGAATATGGCAAGGTGACCAGTCCAGATCAGTCTGATCTTCCGGCGCTGGGTAGTGTGCTTGAATTGGTCACATCGCATTGTGATCCAACCATCAATTTATTTGACAGGTTTTACCTGTGCCGTGCTGCCGAGGTGGTCGGTGAATGGGAAATTGACCTGAGAGGCTGCAGCCAATAATTATCAACAGACTGAGGCGGGCACTTTTTGATTTGATGAATAACCTTACCTGACATAGATTGGATTACTGATAATCCAACTGCGCCGCAAACCCAGGTATCGGCGGAATACCTCGACTCGGTAAACTCCTGGTTCTGTGGTGATGTGGGTGCAGGTCTCCCTGGTTTTCCAGCTTTTGAACGGCTTTCCGTCTTTGAGCAGGACACACTCAGCCATCTGCGGGAGTTTGATATTGAAGGTGACACCCCCATTGGCTGAAATCTCGTCGCCCATCAGGGCGGTGGTTTCGCGACCCTGGGCAGTGAAGTTGAAGCCACGGGTTGAGGCTGGCAGGTCAAAAGCCACAAAACAGTGTCCCTTTGCGAGCGCCTCGTAGATCATCTTCCGGTCAGTTTCGATTTCCCCGCTCAGCGGGGCAGGTGTCAGCAGATGCGTGGTGATGCCACGGAAGTGGAATTCATAAGGGAATACTGACAGGTGCAGGGGTCCGGCATGCACGGGTAGGGCATGTGCGTCAGCCCCGCCGATTGCAACTACTTTTTTGCCGGCTCCCAGAAGTTCATTCCATTTATTCAAGTGCTCAGGCGGCGGCTGACAGTTAAGAAAGGCTGGGAAAAAAACGTAGAAAATAAGATGAAAGATGGTTTTGCCATGTATCTTAATATCACTCAGGCTGTTCCATAACTCGAGGCCGGTAAAACCCTTGACATCCCAATCCACCCATGAAATATCGGCTTCTTTGATGGGTGGGCAGTGCGGGTCATATAAATGCGCAATAAAAGAAAGACCACCTTCCTCTCGAATTTTGTCGATCAGTTTTTGCGGTTCAGGTGCAAAACTGGCCAGATCGCGGCGGGCATTAAAAACCAGCATGTGATTGGCCTGTGGTTGGCGGGCCTGATCATGAATCTCTTCCCCGACCAGCAATAGGGTTTGCCGGCGACCTTCCTTATAATAGCGTTCCGGTCCATTGACGAGTACGTTGTGATCTGTAACGATGACCGCATCCAGCCCAACTTTGAGGGCTGCTTCGCCAATGTCGGTGTGCGAACCAGTTCCATCTGAGTAAGTTGTATGCATGTGCAGACTTATTACCAGTTCTTCCATCTCGCCGCCTCAATAGAAAAAGGGATGTTTTGTGGTCAGTTATTCAGTTTTCGAAGAAAGCTTACCGATTGTACCGTATTTTAAATCTTGTATTTTATTGATTCTTGCGTTGAGTTTTAACAAAGTGCCCGCTGAAATTTATCAGTTTCCCGAATTAACCACCCACAGCGGGTAGAGCTGGGAGCGCCCATCCGGTAGAAACTCCCAAGACATGCTACAAAAGACCCTTTTGTAGAACCACACAAAAATTTCAGATTTGACTCAACCACACACATACCGGTTTTATCGCTATAATATTATTTCCAATCCATTATTTTAGTTTAAAATTAGAATAGCTGGATTTGGCTTACAAATCTTGAAAAAGAGCAGTATAATCCACACGTTAAATTCGCCGGAGGCAGGAAGAAAATTAAATGAAAACCTATTTAGATATTGGCTTGATTATTACGTCCGTTACACTGATCGTCTGTGTGATTTTACAAAGCAAGGGCGCCGGGCTTGGCGGCTTGACCGGTGCGGATACCGGTGGTGTTTACTCCGTTCGTCGTGGCATTGAACGCACCCTGTTTTATATCACGATTGGTCTGAGCGTCTTGTTTTTCATTCTGGCGATCATTGCCATCTTCGTTAAGGGCTGATCCTCTGTCCCGGAAGAGTTTCGGGGTATTTTTACGATATTGAGAGGCCGCTTCACCAGGCCAGGGCCAAAAGTTGGCCAATCCTGGGAGAGGCCTTTCTTCGTTTCTATATGATAAAAAAATTACGTTGGCAAATCCTGGTTGTTGTTGTTACCCTACTGGTTGTGGTTGGGCTTCTTTTTACGCCTGAGGCCGGGCAGCAGGTTTTTGCGCCCAAGCCTGCCGAAGGTGGAATTTATACCGAAGGCCTGGTTGGTTCGCTCAGCCGATTAAACCCGCTGCTTGATCAAAATAATTCGGCCGATCGTGATATCAACCGTTTATTATTTGCGAGCCTGGTCACTTTTGACGGGCGAGGCTTGCCGTTGCCAGGCCTGGCCGATTCCTGGGGCGTTTCGCAGGATGGGACCATCTACAATTTTTCCATTCGTGCGAATGCCTTCTGGCATGACGGCATCCCGGTCAGTGTGGATGACCTCATTTTTACACTCGATTTGATCAAAAGTGATTCTTCCATGTTTCCGGCCGATGTGCGGGAAATGTGGAAGCAGGTTGAGATTAAGAAATTGAATGATAAAACGGTTCAATTTATCCTGCCTGAACCTTTTGCTCCTTTTCTGGATTATCTGACGTTTGGCCTGCTGCCCAAGCATATTCTGGATGGTACAACCGCTGACCAGCTGGCTGCATCGGTCTTTAACCTGGCGCCAGTCGGTTCAGGGCCATATCGTTTTGAGCGGTTGATTGTGGAGAATGGCCAGGTTACAGGTGTTGAACTGCGCTCATTTGATAAATATTTTGGTCACAAAGCTTATATTGACCAGATTATCTTCCGATATTATCCCAGTGCCTCGGCTGCTCTGGATGCCTATCGCCAGGGTCACGTATTGGCAATCAGCCAGATAACCCCTGACGTGTTGCAGTCTGCCCTGGTTGAGCCAACCCTCAACCTGTACACTGGGCGCTTGCCAGAACTCAGCCTGGTGATGTTTAATCTCAACAACCCTGAAGTGCCCTTTTTACAGGATTCCAAACTGCGCCGTGCCCTTTTGGTAGGATTAAACCGCCAGCAAATTGTTGATAAATTACTTTCCGGTCAGGCCATTGTGGCAGATGGACCACTTTTCCCGGGTACCTGGGCCTATTATGAAAATATTGAACATCTGGATTACGATCCCACGGCTGCCCTCAATCTTATGAAGAATGCAGAATATAAGATCCCAGCGGCTGGCGGGGAAGTACGCGCTAACAAAGATGGCGTACTTTTGGAAGTAACCTTGCTTTACCCGGATGATGCCCTGCATGCCTCGATCGCTCAGTTGATCCAGACCAATTGGGCCATGCTTGGTGTTAAAGTCAATCTGGAAGCCACGTCTTATGACTCTCTAGTTAATGACCGGTTGGTTCCAAGAAATTATCAGATTGCACTGATCGATCTAAACCTGATGCGCTCTCCAGATCCAGACCCTTACCCGTTTTGGCATCAATCTGAAAAAACTGGCGGGCAAAACTACACCCAGTGGGATAATCGGACTGCCAGCGAATACATTGAGCAGGCGCGGATTAATCCGGATTTTAATGCACGGGCGCGCTTGTATCGTAATTTCCAGGTGATCTTTAACAAGGAACTGCCTGCCTTACCCTTGTATTACCCTGTTTATACCTATGGGGTTAGTAATACCGTGTTGGATGCCCAGATTCCACCCCTCTTTGATACATCTGATCGCTTCCTGACTGTCTCGGATTGGTACCTTGTGACCCGCCGGGCCGTGCAGGGAACCGTCCAGCCGACGCCATGATCAGCATTGACCAGGATCTCCGTTTCTTAAAAGAAGCAGTCGGGCAGTTACAGGAATACCTGCTCTCGAATGAATTATACTGGCCGTTGAATGCCACGCTTCCGCGTCTCACCCCCGGGGCATTGCTGCTATCTCTGGCACGCTGCCAGATGACTGCACCGCTCGGAGCTCAGAATTTTATTACTCAGATTGAAGCTATTCGCAACAGGTGGCGATCGGCCTGGGAAAAAAAATCGGCTCGTGAATTTTCCAACCGGTTACGACTCTGGTCAGAGTATTTATCTGACTGTATCAAGGCGCCTGATCAGAATTTCGAATCGTATCGGACGGAAGTTCGTGGTCGCACCATTTTGCAGTTATTACTGATTGAAATGCCCGAGCCTCCGGAATTAAAAGCGTTAACTGATCTGGATGCAGTCCTGAAAACCAGCCTGATACCGGGCGAGTTTTTGTGGGAGCTTGAAATTCAACCATTTTTTCCAAAAAGCGATTTCTGGTTTTTATACGGTGAAATTTAATTTTCACCAACAGATTGACTGATCCCGAAGGTCAAGCCACCTGTCAGGAGTGAAGCAGAAATTCTTCCTGCTAACCCTGATTGAAGAAAAATAGAGAGAAAAACCCTGATGACTGATCACCGCCAGGCCGCGCTTGGTTATGCGCGTGCCCACAAATCTGAATTCTTAAACACCCTCAAAGAAATAGTTTCCATCCCATCCATTTCGACCGATCCCGGTCACCACCTGGATATGCAGCAAGCAGCCGAGTGGTTGGCGAACCGGCTGAAAGCGCTTGGGATGCAAAACGTGGCTGTCATGCCCAGTGATGGCCATCCATTGGTTTTTGGTGAATGGCTGGGAGCTCCCGGCAAGCCGGTTGTTTTGATTTATGGCCATTATGATGTTCAACCAGTGGATCCGATTGATCTCTGGAAAACCGGGCCTTTTGAGCCGGTCGAAGATGGTGAGAATTTGTTTGGGCGCGGCACTTCTGATATGAAAGGCCAGGTCATGGCCACCATTAATGCGCTTGAAGCCATTATCAAGACTGGCAGCCTGCCGGTCAATCTTAAGTTTATGATTGAAGGGGAGGAAGAGATCGGTTCGCCCTCCCTTGTGAAATGGATCCATGAACACACCGAGCTTTTGAAATCCGATTTCTGTCTTAACCCTGATGCGGGCATGCTTGGAAAAGAATATCCAACCATCACCTATGGGTTGCGCGGCCTGGTCTATTTTGAACTGCGCGTCTTTGGGCCGGATCACGACCTACACTCGGGATTGGCCGGCGGGATTGTCCACAACCCGGCCCAGGCGCTTGCTGAGCTAATTGCTGCCATGCACGATCAGGACGGCCGGGTGACTTTGCCCGGTTTTTACGACCGGGTGCGCTTGTTAAGCGCCGATGAACGCGCGGCCTTTGCTCGTTTGCCGCACACCGATGCGGAATATTTGGCGTTGACTGGAGTAAAGGCCCTCTGGGGTGAGCCGGAATATACCCCGGCTGAACGGACTGGCGCCCGTCCAACCCTGGAAGTTCATGGTCTGCTTTCCGGGTTTACCGGTCATGGACAAAAGACAGTTCTCCCAGCCTGGGCCATGGCTAAAATCTCCTGCCGTTTGGTTCCGGATCAATCCCCTGATGAAGTATATGAACAGTTCAAGCGTTTCCTGAACGAGAATGCCCCTCAGACGATACGTTGGGAATTAGATAAATTTTCAGGCTCGCCAGCCTCCATCTCAGATTTAAATCAGCCAGGCGCACGTGCTC
This sequence comes from uncultured Anaerolinea sp., assembly GCA_964559195.1. Lineage (GTDB taxonomy): Bacteria > Chloroflexota > Anaerolineae > Anaerolineales > Villigracilaceae > UBA5195. The sequence goes on from CAZLJB010000004.1 coordinate 7,494, forward strand.
TGGGTACGGCGCTGGAGCAGGTTTGGGGTGTCCAGCCCCTTTTTCGCAGGGAAGGTGGTTCAATTCCGGTGGTTGGGCAAATGCAGACCATCCTGGGGATCGAATCTGTTCTGACTGGGTTTGGCTTGCCGGATGATAACCTGCATGCGCCGAACGAAAAAATGCATCTACCTACCTGGTATCGTGGTATCGATGCTTTGATCCATTTCTTTTTCAATTTGTAATTTTTCAACTCATCAAGAGGATGCAAGGTATGGAAGATCGAATTATCACTTATGGTGGTCAGGCTGTGATCGAAGGTGTCTTGATGCGCGGGCGTAAGGCCCTCGCGATTGCGATGCGCGCACCTGACGGGCAGGTGGTTGTCCACACAGAAAAACTTTCTGGTATTTACCAATCCAACATTGCGAAAATCCCATTTTTACGTGGCGTGATCTTGCTGTGGGATGCGCTCGGCCTGGGAATGAAGGCTTTGACCCTTTCTGCCAACACCCAGACTGGTGAAGATGAAAAGCTGGAAGGCCCGCTGCTTTACGGTACGATGGCCTTTTCGCTGGCTTTCAGCATTGTCTTATTCTTCCTGATTCCGTACGGAATTGGTAAGCTGGGTCAGTGGCTGGGTTTGGGTGTCTGGTCTGGCGCTGCCTTGGAAGGTGTCTTCCGGCTTTTGCTGATTGTATTCTATATGTGGGCGGTCAGCCTGATGCCTGATATCCGGCGTGTGTTCCAATACCATGGTGCCGAACACAAGACCATTAATGCTTATGAAGCCGGGGCGGAACTGACCCCGGAAAATGTCGCTAAATTTCCACTGGAGCACCCTCGCTGCGGTACTTCATTCTTATTAACTCTGGCCGTACTGTCGATCCTGTTTTTTAGCTTTCTGCATGCTTTTCCGATTGTCTTCCAGATCTTGGGGCGCATCCTGTTGATCCCGGTTCTGGCCGGCATTTCCCTGGAATATATTCGCTGGATGGCGAATCACCTCGACTCAACCTTTGTACGCTGGTTGATCAAGCCCAACCTGCTGCTCCAAAAACTGACCACGCGCGAACCTGATTTGAAAATGCTGGAAGTTTCAATTCGTTCTTTTAATGAGATGATGGCGATTGAAAACGCCTGAAATAATTAATATTACAAGTTCAAGATCAAAAAACCATCAGGTATTCGCCTGGTGGTTTTTTGTCGGATCATCGATCATCCGGGATTGTTTTCTGGCAAGTTTTCAGTGATGGGCTGATCATCCACCCGACCTTCAATTAAAGCACGCCGGATTTTGCGGTAAACAATGATAGGGCCATCTCCCTGGATCAATACCTCGCCAATTCCCAGATCAGCGCGTTTTGGCTGTTGGGTAATCACAACGCGTTTATCCTGGCGTTCAATGACCAGGTTGGCCAGACTGCCAAAGAAACCCACAATCTGTCGCAGTATCGGTGTTTTGGTAGTGTGATAATAGCGCAGGTACATCAAAGTGTTTTCTTCATCGATGGGTGCGAATGCCACCATGACTCGGATGCTGTCACTGATCCAGTTATGCCAGACGTTGGGATAACGGAATTGTAGGAAGGGCCGGCGCCCAGGTTCAGGTATTTGAGAAGGTTTCAAAGGTGTCTGTCCATTATCAACTTCATTATAGACCCACAGGTCTATCAGGTTATCTTGGGGGTAATGGCTGACCACTCGAACCAGTGGACCGTTTACCAGGGTTTTATTTCCCGCGCCGATGGTGGTTCGATGAATAAACGGTAGATGAACAACATCCAGTTGGTTTTCAATGGCACGAGAGTAATGCGTATTCCAATGATCGCGCAGAGTGCTGTAAACAAATTTTTCATCGATGCTCTCGAAGAAAGGTAAGGGGGGGTAACTTTCGCGTTGTTCTCCCCACCAGATATAAACCAGGCCGTTGGCTTCGCGGGTGGCGTAAGTCTGGACTTTAAGGGCTTTTGGCGGTTGAGCGTTTTTACCATTGGCAGGCACAAGCTTACAGGCCCCGGATGTGTCATATTCAAACCCATGAAAAGGGCATTGAATGCAATCTGTCTTTATTTCTGCGATACTGAGCGCTACGCCCCGGTGCGGACACTTATCGGCCATGACAGTTAACTTGCCAGAACTGTCCCGCCAGGCGACCAGCTTTTCAGCCATGCGTGTCACGCCAACAGGCTGACTTTTCTTGACTTCGTTGGATTCTAATATTGCGTACCATTGGTTTCGGATCATATTTCCCTGCCTATCTGCGAATTTTGATATTACCAATTATATCCATTTCTGGATTAAAATTCGATTTATGAAAAAGAAAATCCGGTTATGGGGGGTTATTCTTTCCGTTGGTTTTATGTTGCTTGGGGTTGGTGCCACCCTTTATTATTGGGGGCGGCCGTTGCCAATCGAAGAACGAAAAGAACTCTACCCATGTGTGATTTACTATCGACGTATTCATTATCTGCCGCGCATATTCGTCGCACATATTGTCACGTTCGATCTGACCTGTAAAAATATCGATATTTTTGTGACTCCTCCTGAAAAAGGGGATAAACAGAACCCACTCAGGGCGAGTACCACCTCGCAGTTTGCCCAACAATTTGATGTTCAAGTTGCGATTAATGGAGATGGTTTTACGCCGTGGAAATCGAATAGCATCCTGGATTATTACCCCCATGTTGGTGATCCGGTTTCTCCGAATGGGTTTGCCGCATCCCGCGCCAGGGAATATGGTGAAAGTAAAGGCCCGACTCTCTTTATTAACTCCAAAAAAGAAGCAACGTTTGGAGTTGCTTATCGAAAAGTCTATAACGCCATTTCAGGTCAAAGCTGGCTGGTGCGCGGGGAGAAACCGGTACCAGATTTGAATGATACTCTGGCTGCCCCACGTACTGCAATTGGATCAGATGGTCCTGGCACTCGCCTGATCATGATCGTTGTGGATGGCCGCCAACCTTTTTATAGCGAGGGTGTCACAGTGCAGGAAATGGCCGAGTTGATGATTTATTATGGTGGAGACAATGCCATTAATTTGGATGGTGGCGGATCATCCACGCTCGTAATACAAGACCCTCAATCGGGAAAATACCTGGTCATGAATTCGCCCATCGATAACGGCATTCCTGGCCGTGAGCGACCAGTTGGAAATCATTTCGGGGTCAAAACACGTTAATTTAAAATTTTTTATTGCTTTACAGCCTTGAAATCGGAAGTTTGCCCTGTAATAATCAAACCCAATCGGTTTTCTCGAAGTCTCCAGATTTAACCCCACAGGCGCATAAAATCCATTGCCAACCCTTCAAGTGTAGATTTGGCAGAAGGATCCTCCGGCCAAATCTACACAAGGAATACACATCAATTCGTTTTGAGGTGGTAAGTTGACAGATAATTTTGATGCATCTTTAAAGTGGCTCAAAGCGAGCTGTAAAATGCCTTAACAGGGCTGGTGCATAGGTGAATTTATAGCCGCGTAATTCACCGGCGTGTTTGGCAATTCGCCCCATGGTTTCGCCCAGGTAATCGAGGTGTGATTGGGTATAAACCCGGCGTGGAATCGCAAGGCGTACAAGCTCCAACCGTGGAAAAATCATTTCACCGCTTTCAGGATCGGGATGCGCAAACATGACAGAACCAATTTCGCAGGCACGAATTCCACCTTCGAGATACATTGCTACTGCCAGCGCTTGCCCGGGGAATTCTGCGTGGGGAATATGTGGTAATAGCGCGCCAGCATCTAGATAAATGGCGTGTCCACCGGGTGGTTCAATGATGCCGATGCCCTGTTCCCGCAGCAGTCCTCCCAGGTAGGCAGTCTGACCCAGGCGGTATGCGAGATAATCTTCGTCCAGCCCTTCATAAAGTCCAACTGCCATGGCATCCAGATCGCGCCCGGCCAGCCCGCCATAAGAGACAAAGCCTTCTCTCAGAATTAATTCATTGGAGACCTGCTTAAAGGTGCTATCGTCATTCATTGCCAGCAAACCACCGATATTAACAATCGCATCTTTTTTGGCAGACATGCAGAAACCGTCTGCATAGGAGAACATTTCGCGGGAAATTTCAATTGGGGTTTTATTCGCATAGCCGGGTTCGCGCAGCTTGATGAAATAGGCGTTTTCGGCATAACGGGCGGCATCGATGAAGAACGGAATGTTATATGAATGGTAAAGCGCAGCAACACTCTTGATATTTTCCATGGAGACGGGTTGGCCGCCTCCGGCGTTATTGGTGACGGTGATCATGCCCATTGGGATATTCTGGGAGCCGGTTTCTTCAATATATTCTTTGAGTTTGGCCATGTCCATGTTTCCTTTGAATGGGTGAGGATTGGCCGGATCAAAGGCAGCTTCAATTACCAGGTTGACTGGTCTGCCACCACGGGCGCGAATATTGGCATCGGTTGTGTCGAAATGCATGTTGGATGGCACATGGCTGCCGGGTTTGACTAAGACTGCCGCAAGAATATTTTCCGCGGCCCGCCCCTGGTGTGTAGGGACAAAATGTTTGAAACCGAATATATCTTCTACGGCATCCTTCAATCGAAAATAGGAGCGTGCGCCAGCATAAGATTCGTCGCCCTCCATCAGCGCAGCCCATTGGTGCTGGCTCATGGCACCGGTACCAGAATCTGTCAGTAGATCAATGAAAATATCTTTAGCCTTGAGAGCAAAAACATTGTAACCCGCTACGGTAATGGCGGCGCTGCGCTCGGTGGCCGAAACCAGTTTGATGGGTTCGACAACCTTGATCCGGAATGGTTCGGGGGGGTATTGCGGCATTTTATCTCCTTAAATTGTTGTTTATTAATCTTTGGAAAAGTGTAGCATGCTTTGTCTTTCGCGTGTATAATTTCATAACAGGTAAATAAATTTCCATGCATAATTTATTGCAACACCCTTTGGGTCACAACGAGCAGGTCAGTATTTTCTGGTCGGTTGTTTATTTCGTCAGACCGGTGTTCAATTTAATCGGCTTGGAAATTTAAAAAATACCTGAAATTTGGTGACAGAGCTTGACTGGCACCAAATTATTTTTTTGTACCCCAAAAAGGAGAAGGAAATGCGTAATAAGAATATGGTCTACAAGCTTTTTGCACTGCTCATGGTTGCCTCGATTTTACTGGCAGCCTGCGGCGCCCCTGCAGCCCCCGCTGCCCCTAAGGCATCTGGCATGGATGCGTTGGTTGCCGCCGCCAAGGCGGAAGGTGAATTGACCGTCATCGCTCTGCCCCATGACTGGTGCAACTACGGTGAAGCCATCACTGGATTCAACGCAAAATATGGGATCAAAATCAATGAATTAAACCCGGATGGCGGCTCTGGTGACGAAATCGAAGCCATCAAGGCCAATAAGGGCAACAAGGGCCCGCAAGCGCCGGATGTCATCGACGTTGGTTATGGTTTTGGCCCACAGTTGATTGCAGAAGGCCTGGTTCAGCCCTACAAGGTTGCTACCTGGGATTCTATCGCAGCTGATTCCAAGGATCCGGCGGGAAACTGGGTCGGCGATTATTACGGCGTGATGGCTTTTGAAGTCAACAAGGATGTCGTCAAGAATGTTCCCCAGGATTGGGCTGACCTGCTCAAACCTGAATACAAGGGTCAATTTGCCCTGGCTGGTGATCCACGCGCTTCGGCTCAGGCCCAGATGACAGTTTTTGCCGCCGGGCTCTATAATGGCGGATCGCTCGATAATGCCCAGGCTGGCCTCGATTTCTTCAAGAAAGTAAACGATGCTGGTAATTTTGTTCCGGTTATCGCCAAGCAGGCCACTGTTGCCAAGGGCGAAACACCTGTGATCATGCGCTGGGACTATGGCGCATTGGCTGACAAGGACACCCTGGCTGGCAACCCGAACATTGAAGTTGTCTATCCCAAGAGCGGCACCATCGCTGGTATCTATATTCAGGCAATTTCAGCTTATGCCCCGCATCCCAATGCCGCCAAGTTGTGGATGGAATATCTCTACAGTGATGAAGGCCAGAATATCTGGCTGAAGGGTTACTGCCACCCGATTCGCTTCAAGGACATGCAGACCCGTGGCGTTTTGCCGGCGGACCTGGTTGCCAAGTTGCCCAAATTCGATGGTGCGATTGCCTTCCCGAGTATCGATCAGATTAATAACGCCAAGAAACTTATCGCAGACAACTGGATGACCGCTGTCGGCGCCGATGTCAAGTAAACCTTTTTCTTCACAATTGAATGATAAGCGGGACGCGCCAAAAGCGCGTCCCGCCCCTTCGGGATGGCGAAATTGGCTCGCCGTCATTCCATTTTTTTTGTTTGTCTTTTTATTCATCTTTTTACCATCTGCGTCTCTGATGATCGGTGCTTTTCAGAGTGCGGATGGTAAATTTACTTTAACGAACTTCGCCGGCTTATTAGAACCTTCCATTTTGTCTTCCTATTGGGTTACGATTCGCATCAGCCTGATGACCTCCCTGGGTGGGGGTCTGCTGGGCTTTTTCATGATCTACGCTGTGACCCTGGGTGGGCTGCCGCGCTGGATGCGCACTGCCTTGACAACTTTTTCGGGAGTAGCCTCCAACTTTGCTGGTGTTCCGCTTGCATTTGCTTTTATTGCCACGCTCGGGCGAACGGGCATGGTTACTGTAATCTTGAAATTATTATTTGGTCTTAATCTGTACGATCAAGGCTTCAGCCTGTACAGTTTTTGGGGATTGACCCTGACGTATATGTACTTCCAGTTTCCACTCATGGCGTTGGTAATCACGCCTGCCCTGGATGGACTTAAGCCGGAATGGCGCGAAGCTGCCGAAAATCTGGGTGCAACACCCTTCCAGTATTGGACTCGGGTGGCCTTACCGATTTTGCTGCCATCCATCCTGGGTACAATGATTCTGTTGTTCGGAAATGCGTTTGGGGCCTACGCCACCGCGCTTTCACTGACCGGCGGTTTTATCAATCTGGTGACCATTGTAATTGGTTCACAGATCAAGGGTGACGTCCTGCACAACCCAGGACTGGGGTACGCCCTGGCAATGGGGATGGTATTCGTGATGGCTGTAACCATGACAATCTATTACTTCCTGCGCCGCAGAAGCGAAAGGTGGCTGGCTAAATGAAACGAAATACATTCTGGTCGTGGATGTGGGTTACGGTCGGTGTTTTGTATTTCTTTTTGCCACTGTTTGCTACTTTTGATTTTTCACTGCGCGCCCAAAAAGGTGTGCTCAGTTTTCTGGCCTATGAACGGGTTTTCAAGGACCCGGCTTTCTGGAAGACCTTCAGCTTTTCAATTGAAATTGCGATATTTACAATCCTGTTCAGTATCCTGCTGGTAGTGCCAACGGCATTCTGGATTCGGTTGCGTTTGCCACAACTGCGTGTAATGGTCGATTTCATCAGCATGTTGCCGTTTGTTATACCTGCCATTGTCCTGGTTTTTGGCCTGCTACGTGTTTTTAGTGGTGGTCCATTTTATTTTACCAATACGAGTTTTGGAACGAATGCACTGCTGGTGGCGGGTTATATTGTATTAACCATGCCGTATATGTTCCGCTCGGTTGACACAGGTCTGGCAGCCATTGATGTACGTTCGCTGACCGAAGCTGCTCAAAGCCTGGGTGCCGGATGGGGAACGATCCTCTTCAGGGTCATATTTCCGAATTTGCGCGTAGCGATTTTGAGTGGTGCTTTTCTGACCCTGGCGACAGTGGTTGGTGAGTTTACGATTGCCAGTTTCCTGGTGGGTATCAACGCCTTTGGACCTTATATGTCCCTGATAGGGCAAAATAAAACGTATGAGTCATCCTCCCTGGCGATCATCAGCTTTTTGTTGACCTGGGCATTTTTGGGCTTGATGCAATTGTTTAATCGAGGTCAATCAAATGGCAGCCTGGCTGCTGCCCATTAATTATGGAATTTTGCCGGCTTGATCTTTTTCTAAAATGGTGAATCATGGCTTTTTTAACGCTTTCAAACGTATCCAAGGTATTTGGTTCAGCAGTTGCTGTTGAAGATTTCAACCTTCAGGTTGAAAAAGGGGAATTCGTCTCGTTTCTGGGGCCATCCGGCTGTGGGAAAACAACCACCCTGCGCATGATTGCCGGGTTTGAATTGCCGTCGGGCGGTTCGGTGGTGTTGGATGGTGAAGATATCACTTACAAAGCCCCCAATCAGCGTAATGTGGGCATGGTATTCCAATCTTATGCCTTGTTTCCAAATTTGACCATCGGTCAGAATATTGGCTTCGGTTTACAGGTTCGTAAGGAAAATCAATCGCGGATTACCGAGCGGGTCAATGAGATGCTGGCATTGATCCATCTTGAAAAACACATCGATAAATATCCCTATCAACTTTCTGGTGGACAACAACAGCGTATCGCGCTGGCAAGGGCTTTGGCCATCAGCCCGCGTGTTTTACTTTTGGATGAACCCTTATCTGCTTTGGACGCGAAAATCCGGGTGGAACTGCGCCAGGAGATTCGCCGCATCCAGATGGCGACCAATATCACCACGGTATATGTAACACATGACCAGGAGGAAGCTCTCTCGCTCTCCGACCGGGTGGTGGTTATGAGTCAGGGTCGCATGGAGCAGGTTGGGACACCGGTCCAGATTTATAACTACCCCACCACCGAGTTTGTAGCTCAATTCGTGGGTCAATTGAATCTATTACCGGTTACAGACGTGGATATCCCCAATTCAACCTGCAAATTGGCCGGGCAGCCCATGAAATTTAACCACTCATCCGAGCAAATGTTGAGTGATAAACCTCGACTGGCGATTCGTCCGGAAGAGTTGCAGTTTGGTACGGGGGAAGGTCGGAATACACTCACAGGTAGTGTCGAATCAGTTATGTTTCTGGGCGCAGTGGTTCGTCTGCGGGTTAATGTGGGTGGGGTGCTTTTATCCGCCGATTTATTTAATGAACGTAGTTCAACCTTGCCGCGCGTAAATGACGATGTTCTGGTCAGCTTCCCTGTTCATTCATGTTGGTTGATGTAGTGTTACACCAGCCAAAATTAATAACAATCCAGGACTGAAATCCTTTAATTATTCCGTTTTTAGTCCACCTGATTGGCTTTTGGACCGGTTCCAAACGATATGGCAGATTGTTTACCCCATCGAGATTTTTATTGGGAATCAATTTTACCCACCCTGGTGGGTATTTTGTTGTGTAATCCGACTGTACAGGTATAATTGACAGAATGGATAAACCACGTTTACGGCTTATTTTTGCGGTGGTGATGCTGGTGGTTTCACTGGCAGCCTTGGCATGGAGTTTCTTGCCAGGTGCGAGAATTGTGCGCCGCCAAAAAATTCAGCCTACCGAAATGCAGCTGCCCACACCCGCGGGTTTTCACTTATCCGGCAGGTTGGTGGCAGAGTTGGAGTTTACTGCCCAACCGGTTTGCCCAATCTATGGCGCGGACCGTTTTGTGTTGTTGATTTAATATTTTAGGAGCCCTAGATTGACCACGATCTTCTTCGCAACGGACATTCATGGTTCTGATATTTGTTGGAATAAGTTTTTAAATGCGGGGAAATTTTACGGAGCAGACGTGCTCATCCTGGGTGGCGATATGACTGGCAAGGCAATTGTTCCAGTTGTTAAGGTTGGACCGGATGCATACAAGACTACTCTCTTGCAGCAGGAGTTTAATTTACAAGGGGCCGATGAACTTGCCGACATGATCAAGCGCATTCGCAGCCGGGGTTATTATCCGTATCTCACCACACCCGATGAAATTGATGAATTAAGCCAGGATCCTGATAGGATTTATAAACTGTTTATCAGTCAGGCTCTTAAAGTTATCGAGCAGTGGATGGAAATTTCTACCCGCAAGCTGGCTGGGACCGGGATCCGGGTTTATGTTTCCCCTGGAAACGATGATCGCTTTGAAGTGGATGATATCATTCGCGCCAACCCTATGATTACCCTGGCCGAGGGTCTGGTAATTGCGCTGGATGCGCATCACGAAATGATCACTTCGGGTTGGTCAAATCGCACTCCCTGGAATACCTATCGTGAAGAAGATGAGCCTCAGCTTGCAGTGCGCTATCAGGCCATGATTTCTGGATTAAAAGATCCCCACAACGCTATTTTCAATATACACGTGCCACCCTATAACTCTAACCTGGATGAAGCGCCCGAGTTGGATGATCAACTGCGTCCAAAATACGCCGGGAATGCATTAAAACCGACAGGTTCAACTGCTTTACGCAAGGCGATTGAACAGAGCCAACCTTTACTCGGGCTGCATGGCCACATTCATGAAGGGCGTGGATCGGCTCGGATTGGAAAAACGCTCTGCATCAATCCGGGTTCCATGTATGAACAGGGTGTACTGCTTGGCACCATTGTAAAACTAAGCCGGAATAAGATCGATAGTTATGTTTTAACCAATGGCTAAATAAATAAGTTAACGGTTCATCCGGGTTTCGCCAGCCAGGAGCGAGCATGTAACTTTAATAAAAAATAAACCAATTTCGTCCAAAGGAGAATATTGATGTCCGATCTTTTTGTTCGTAAAGCAACCGGCCTGGTTCGCTCCTGGTCAGTCTTCGATGCATTTGTGTATGCATTGTTTTCAATCAACCTGATCACCCTCGGTCTGTACAGCTTTAGCCAGATGTATTACCTTCAGGGAGGCTTGATCCCGGCACTGATCATCAGTGCTCTTTTCATTCTTTTTGAAATTGTGGTCTATGCTGCCCTGATTGCGGTCATGCCCCGTTCTGGGGGAGATTATGTCTGGCAGAGCCGGGTGCTGGGAGGCGGTCTCGGTTTTGTTCTGGCGGTGACGGGCTGGTGGTTCATTTTATGGCTGTGGGTACCATTGTATAGTGATATGCTGCGCCATATTGTCATCACACCCTTGCTTGGGATTCTGGGTGCGAAGGATGCGGCATTGTGGTTTGGTCAGAGCTCGCTGGGATTGTTTGTGACCGCTTTGATCACGCTGACACTTGTTTCGATTTACATCATGCTCGGTATGAAAACCTATGCCCGTATTCAAAAGATTTGTTTTTACGGTGGCATGCTCGGCCTGTTAATCATGATAGGCATGTTGCTGACCGGTTCTCCAGAGGCCTTCAAAACCGGCCTGGAATCCAATTCAATCGCTTTGTTTGGCGCACAGCCCGGTGTTTATGATGCCACCGTCAAGTTGGGGACGGATGCTGGTGCCGCATTGCCGATGACAGGTGGTTCAATCGGCCTGATTTTCCTGACGATGCCCTACCTGGTCTTTTTCAATTTATGGCCCAATTGGGGCGCAACCCTGTATGGCGAAGTGCGTGGTGCTACAGATTTCAAACGTAATTTTGCTGGCATGGCCTGGGCCCTGGGTATCACCACCTTGCTGGCGATTATTGTACTGTTGGCAATTTCAAAAACCATTGGATGGGATTTTTATATGCAGGCCAATGGCGCTTTTTGGAATTACAGTTGGGGCTACACCACCACGGCCCCGGCTTTTCCGGTCTGGCCTTACCCGGCTTTACTGGCAGTCTTTCTGACCAGCAACCGGGTCTTGCAATTCATTGTGATTGCCCTGATGAGCCTTTGGTGGTTTGGGTGGAGTGGAACAGTCTTCCTCTCTTCAACGCGTGTCATCTTTGCGGCTGCATTTGACCGCCTGTTGCCTGAAAAGGTGGCTGAGATTGAGCCGCGCACCCGGACGCCACTGGTTGCATTGCTGCTGATGGTCCTCCCTTCGATTGTTGTTTCTTACCTTTTTGCGTACAATTATTTCAACTTCCGTTCATTAACGCTTGATTCGACCCTGGTGATAGCAGTGACATACCTTGGGACGGCCATTGCGGCAATCTTGTTGCCATACCGCAAGCCCGATCTATATAACGCTTCCCCGGTTGCCAAGTACAAAGTTTTAGGCATCCCTCTCATCACAGTTGCTGGAGTGATTTTTGGCGGCTTTCTCACCTTTCTTCTGGTTGAATGGCTCTTTGATCCCTGGTTGAACGGTACTGCTCTTTATGGCATCAGTCTGGCCAACATTCCGTCCGTGGTTTACATGGTTATCATGTATGGCCTGGCGGCCGGGATTTACTACGGCTTCAGGGCTTATCGAAAGAAAAATGGCATTGATATCGATAAGGTTCATCAGGAAATTCCATCCGAATAAATTTCGCCCCGTTTTTTAACCATGCTCCCGGTTCCGCATCCTGGATACGGAACCGGGAGCATGGTGAGTAACAAGGAGAAACATGTCACCATGTAATGACATTGTTGATGAGATGAACCGCTTGTTGGACGATGCACGCGTGGCGGGTTTGCATTTGCGATTAATTGGTGGCCTGGCCATTAAATTTCACAGCCCTTCCGCCAGTCACCGCGCCCTTCAACGCATTTATCCGGATATTGATCTGGTTGTGTCCAAGCGTGATAAAGGCAGGCTGGACGGTTTTTTTGCGAGAATGGGCTATGGCCCTGATAAGAACTTCAACCTTTTGAACGGTGATCGCCGCCAGATATTTTTCGATACCGAAACTGGCCGGCGGATCGATGTTTTCGTTGGTGATTTTGAGATGTGTCATAAATTACCAATGCGCAATCGCCTGGATGCTCATCCAGTAACCGTTCCGCTTGCAGAATTGTTTCTTTCCAAGACCCAGATTGTTGAATTGAACCAGAAAGATGCCCTTGATATCATTTCGCTGTTGTTGGATAATGATATCGGATATCATGATGATGGTTTGATCAACATTGACCGGATAATCAAGCTCTGCCTGAAGGATTGGGGCCTCTACAAGACCCTCATCATCACTCTCAGCAAGGTTGAAAATATCCTCGTGGAAAATAACCCCGGTCTGACCCTGGAGCAGTTGCAGCTTGTCCTGGGCCGGATTAATGCCATCCGGCGCCTGCTCGATCTTGTCAACAAGCCTTTGTTATGGAAGGTCCGTGACCGGGTTGGAACCCGGATTCGCTGGTATACCGAAGTCGAAGAAGTCATCCGGTAAACCAGTCTGCATACGAGTAAGTTGTTTTGTGTATATTTAATGGTCAGGTAATATTTTTAGGGACGGTGTTTTTATGAATGCTTATCGGAAAGCTTCCATCCTGGGGTTGCTTTGTTTTTCAATCATTTTGGCAGCCCAGCTGGCCTGCGCCGAGAGCGCTGGCGCACCACATCGTCCTGTTAATGCGCTGGCGACCCGTGTGGCTGTTCCCACCCAGGCTCAAACCGTTGAGCTTCCGCCAGCGATTCCGGAAATGCGCATGTTGACCCTTGAATTTCCTCCCAAAATTCGGGCGGGTGATGCGGATGTGGTCAAGTTAATTCTCGCAGTGGATGATAACGGTAACCTGACCCCAACCGTCTCCGTTGAAGGGAACCAGGTCCAGGGGCAGGTTCTCAGTATTCCAAATCTGTACGATTCTCATAACATCTTGGCGGAAGCCCGGCTGGATATGGCCGGTGTTGATGTCCGTCCGCCCGATACTGTCAGCGAAACCCTGTTGCCAGGCCAGAAAGTGACATTTTACTGGAGTGTGCTTCCCGCAGAAGTTGGACGATTCAAGGGTACAGTCTGGTTTTACCTGCACTTTATTCCAAAAGGCAGCGGATTGGAAAGTCGTCAGGCCCTTTCGGCTCAGCCGATCGAAATTGAAGCCACCTCGTTTTTGGGTTTGCGGGCAAATCCGGCCAGATGGCTGGGTATTGCAGGCACATTTATCAGCTCTGTGCTGGGATTTCCGTTTTTAGAAGCCGTTATAAAGTGGTTCCTGAAACGCTTAAAACCTGGATCACTTTCTGGCGGATCTGGCTAGTGCGGGAAAACTAGCTTGCAGTATCAACTCATGGAACAAAGTTATCTGGCCAGCAGATGCCTGTACTGATATCAGGCATAAAGTTATTCCGGGTAGATTATTGGGCCGGCACGGAAAAATCAGGAGGGTATCGAGAAACCTTGTGAGGCTATGTCTAGTTTTAAATAATATGCTTTCGCGTAGCCTTAATTTTGGTATTTACTGGAACAAAATGGGAGCCCGATTCGATTTATGCCAGGCCTCTTATTATGGTTGTTACACCTGGCGGATGATACATGACAAATATCATACTGATTCCTTACATGGGGTTGTTTTCAGCATGACATCGCTGTGATAGAATGGCGGAGGCATATCTTGTGATAAATGCCCCAATCGCGTTAAGGAGCTTTTATGCAAAATTCCTGGATTTACATTGGCCTCTTTCTACTGGTTGGAATCATTATTCCGATCATACCAATTGGTTTTTCCGCATTGGTAGCACCAAAGAAGTCCAATCCCATCAAGAAAAGCACTTATGAGTGCGGCATCGAGACTGTTGGGGAAAGTTGGGTGCAGTTTAAGGCGCAATATTATATTTTCGCACTTGTTTTTCTAATTTTCGATGTGGAAACTGTTTTTCTGTTTCCATGGGCCCTGGCGATTAATGCCCTGCCGTTTTTTGCAGTGGCAGAAGGTATTCTTTTCATTCTCATCCTGATGGTCGGACTATCCTTTGTCTGGCGCAAAGGGATGCTTGAGTGGATATAATGTCCAGACAAATACTGAAAGGCTGAAAGGATTTTTCCTCTCAGCCTTTTCGTATGTAATATAAGGAGTACTCCATGAGCTTTTGGACAGATCCGATCAATGTTATTTACCAGGGGTTGATGCTTACGCTGACAGGCTGGGGCCTTAATGGCTCAGCCGCCTGGGTAATTGCCAACCTGCTGGGCATCGTAGTGATGATCACAGCCGCGATGGTTTTGGATATCATGCTGGTTTGGGTGGAACGCAAGGTTGTGGCCCGTTTTCAAGGACGGCTCGGACCAAACCGCGTGGGTCCTTTTGGATTGTTCCAACCTTTCCCGGATATCATCAAGCTGATTATTAAGGAAGATATCACCCCTGACGGTGCTGACAAACTGGTCTTCAACATGGCACCGATCCTGTCACTGGGTTCCGTCATCTTCCTCTGGGCAGTGGTTCCGCTGGCTTCTACAATTTATGGTGTGGATTTAAATGTGGCTCTGCTTTATCTGGTAGCCGCTGGTGCATTGGGGACGCTTTCCATAATAATGGCGGGTTGGTCCTCCAATAACAAGTATGCCTTGTTAGGTGCCTTCCGCCAGGTGGCTGCTATGATTTCATTTGAAATCCCAATGGTGGTTGCCTTGTTGATCCCGACTGTTTTGGCAGGCTCACTCAGCTTGAAAGTCATCACGGATCTTCAGGCGGGTGGAAAATGGTTCTTCCTGTTTTCCCCATTGGGTGCATTGTTATTTCTGATCTCCGCCATTGCCGAGCTGGGGCGTTCTCCTTTTGACCTGAACGAAGGCGAATCTGAAATTGTCTCAGGTTATCACATTGAGTACACTGGCATGAAGTTTGGTCTTTTTTATGCTGGTGAACTGCTGCACGCCTTCACCTTCGGTGGCTTCCTGTCTGTGCTGTTCTTTGGTGGATGGCACGGCCCATGGGCTGCGCAGTATCCGCTTTTGGGCGCTTTTTATTTTGTAGCCAAAGCCATGTTTGGTTATTGGTTGATCATGTGGGTCAAATACACTGTTCCACGTATTCGTATTGATCACATGCTGGCTTTCAACTGGAAATTCCTGACACCGGTGGCTTTTACCCTGTTAATTGTCACTGCCGTCGTTCATTCCCTGCTGAAAAGCGCAGGTTTCTGGCCGTACTTCCTTGGGATGTTCTTCTCAAACCTGCTTTTGGGTTGGGTCACGCTGGAGATCCTGCGTGCCTCCACACGCAAGCAGCGTCTGGCTGTGGAAGCGCCCAAACCCGCGGCGCAACATTAATTGGGAGCTGATCAATGGATGCTTCGCAAGTTATTTTTATCCTGAGCGCAGCGCTCATCATTGTATCTGCCTTGATGGTCGCCTCATCGCCGAACCTGATTCACGCCGCTCTTTGGTTAATATCCACCTTGTTTGGGGTGGCAGTCGTTTATGCAGTACTTGAAGCCGGTTTCCTGGCCGTGGTGCAGGTGGTGGTTTACATTGGCGCCATTGCGATCATGTTCATTTTTGCAGTGATGCTCACTCGAAAAGAAATGCGTGACAAAGGCGCCCAGGTTAATGCAGCCTGGCCATTGGCCGCCGTGATGGGCTTGCTGGTCTTTGGCGGGCTATTTGTATTGTTTTCAAAGTGGGACGGGCTGAACAAGCTGCCTGCTGTAATTACTGGCGGGTCAGATGCGATGCTTTCGCAGTTGGGCATCGCACTAACATCGGCGGATGCATATGTGCTGCCTTTCGAAGTTGCATCCATTCTGCTGTTGGCGGCTCTGATTGGGTCTGTCTACGTGGCGATGAATAAGAAGTAAGAGGTGTTCATGATCCCTTTAAGCTGGTACCTGTATCTCTCGGCTGCACTTTTCAGTATTGGCCTGTTTGGCGTGCTGGTTCGGCGCAATGCCGTCGCAATTCTGCTCTGTATTGAATTGATGCTGAACGCGGTCAATATCAACCTGGTGGCTTTCTGGCGCTATGGTAATACAGCCTCCATGACGGGGCAGGTTTTTGCAATCATCGTATTTGCCGTTGCAGCTGCAGAAGTCGCAGTCGGCCTTTCGTTGATTTATTCAATTTATCGCCGCCGCGGTACTGTAATTGCGGACGAGCTCGACCTGATGAAGTGGTAGGAGACACGTTATGGCGACTGAAACCATCATTTGGTTAATCCCCCTGCCACCTTTGCTGGCGTTTTTCTTGATCGTGCTTTTCACCAATCGCTCAAAGGCTCTTAGCCATAGCATTGGCGTTGGCGCTGCAGCACTTTCCTGGGTTGGAAGTTTGATCGTCTTCCTGCGTGCCATTGGCACAGCAGAATTCGGTAAACATATCTTTGCCAGCGCCATTAATTGGCTGCCCACCGGAGATTCCTACTTCCAGGTGGGTGTGCAAATTGATCCGCTTTCGGCAGCGGTCCTGTTCTTTGTGAGCCTGACCATCCTGATGATCTTCCTGTACAGCGTTGGCTATCACAATTTTGGACAGCCGGCTGGCGATCATGATCATCCTGGTTTGCCGCCGCATGGCGCAACCGTCACGGATGAACACGGTCATCAGCACAGTGTTCTTTCCGTCGAGCCGATGTATTCGCGTTTCTTTGCGTTTTTAGGCCTTTTTGCTTTTGGTATGTACACCCTGGTTGTCTCAGACAACCTGTTGACCCTCTTCGTCGGTTGGGAAATCATGGGTTTGTGTTCCTACCTCTTGATTGGGTTCTGGTATGCCAAGCCATCTGCCCGAAACGCCGCGGTCAAAGCCTTTATGACCACGCGTGTCGGTGATGTCTTCATGTTGCTGGGCTTGGCGTTTTTATATTCGGCCACCGGCACATTGAATTACCGCGCAATATTCTACAACGAACAAGTGCTGCATGTCCTTGCGACCACCATGACCCCCATTTTTGGTCTTTCGGCTGCCGGGTTGATTGGTTTGCTCTTATTCATAGGCACCGTTGGTAAATCTGCCCAGTTTCCATTGCATATCTGGTTGCCAGATGCGATGGAAGGCCCGACCCCGGTCAGCGCCATGATCCATGCAGCCACCATGGTGTCTGCGGGTGTTTACATGGTCATCCGCATTTTCCCACTCATTACCGCGGACTGGACTGGCGGGGCGCTGACTCCCACCATGAGTATCATCGCTTTCATCGGTGCGTTCACGGCTCTTTTTGCGGCAACCATTGCCCTGGCTCAGAACGACATCAAGAAAGTGCTGGCATATTCAACCATTTCGCAGCTTGGTTTTATGATCGCCGCCCTTGGGGTCGGTGCTTATGTTGCAGCCGCATTCCACCTGGTGACCCACGCTTTCTTCAAGGCCCTGTTATTCCTGGGTTCAGGTTCGGTGATTCACGGGATGGAGCACGGTATTTTGCACACGGGTAATCATCATCTCGATCCTCAGGACATGTGGAATATGGGTGGTCTGCGGAAGAAAATGCCGATCACCTTTTGGACTTTCCTGATCGGTGGTTTTGCGCTATCGGGTTTCCCGCTTATTACGGCTGGTTTCTGGTCCAAGGACGAAATTCTGGCGGAAGCCTTCGGGAATGGACATTGGATTGTATTTGCAACCCTGGCTCTCGCGGCCTTAATGACCGCCTTCTACACCATGCGCCAGATCACCCTGACCTTCCTGGGCGAGCCTCGCACCAAGGAAGCCGAACATGCCTCTGAAACACCCTGGACGATGACTACTCCGCTGGTTGTGTTGTCCATTTTTGCGATTGGATACGGCTGGGTGGGCATTCCTGAGCACTTCCCGCTGCTGGGTGGCCTTCTGCCAAACTGGTTTCACGGCTTTGTGGGTGCCACTTTGCTTAAAGAACCAGAAGCGATGGCTTTCAGCATTTGGCCTTTGCTGACATCCCTGCTGGTGGCCCTTGGAGGATTGACCCTGGGTTGGTTGGTATATAAAGACGTCAAAGCAGGTCAGACTGACCCGCTCGAAAAACCACTGGCTGGGTTGTATCCCATTCTCAAAAATAAGTGGTACTTTGATGAATTGTATGGTTTGATCATCGTAAAACCAATGAACTGGGTTTCGGAGGTCTTTACGCCGTGGATGGATCGTACGGTGATTGACGGTATTTTGCACAGTGTCGCGCGTCTGGCCTTATTTATTGGCTTTGTACTGCGCAATTACTTTGACAAGCCGGTTATTAATGAATTAATCGGCGATGGAACGGCCAACGTGTTCTGGCAGGGCCAGAATATTCGATACATCCAGACCGGCCGGATCCAATCTTACTTGATCGGTACAGTGGGCGTGATCCTTGTGATTGCCGCCTTGCTGTACTATTTCCTATAAGGGGAGTGGACAAATGGACTTTATTAGCACTCACCTGCTGACCACCATCTTGTTTTTCCCCGTCATCGCGGCGTTGATTATCCTGTTCCTGCCATCGGACCAGTTAAAAACGATCCGTTGGACGGCTTTGCTGGCCAGCTTAGTTCCACTTGCACTGACGCTTTGGATCTGGTTCCGGTTTGACTCAAATGCAGCAGGTTTCCAATATCAAGAACAATATCCCTGGTATGAGGCGATCCATTCCACTTTTCACATCGGACTGGATGGTCTTTCGTTGACCATGGTGCTGCTGACAACTCTTCTGACCCCCCTGGCTTTGCTGGCATCCTTCGGGATTACAGAAAAAGTTAAAGCCTATATGATGCTGTTCCTCTTCCTGGAAGCAGGTATGTTGGGGGTCTTCATGGCTCTCGATCTGCTTATTTTCTTTGTTTTCTGGGAAATTGGTCTGGTGCCGATGTATTTCCTCATCAATCAGTGGGGCAGTCCCAAGGGCGAACGCGAACTATGGGGCGGTATGAAGGTTTCATCCCGCAACTATGCCTCCCTCAAGTTTATGATTTACACCATGGCTGGTTCACTTGGTTTGCTGCTGGCCATCCAGATGCTGGGTGTTTTATTCCAGAATTATGATCTCGCTTATCTTTACAAACAGTGGAATGCCCTGCCCGCGGATGGGGTCATGCTTGGGATGAGCGTCGCTACCGTCAAGACAGTAGCTTTCTGGGCTTTTGTGGTCGCTTTTGCCCTGAAAGTACCGGTCTGGCCCTTCCATACCTGGCTGCCGGATGCTCATACCGAAGCGCCTACTGCTGGATCAATGATCCTGGCTGGCGTGCTGCTGAAATTGGGCGCCTACGGGTTCTTGCGCCTTGTGCTTCCGCTTTATCCACTGCAAGCCCAACAGTATGCTGGCTGGTTGGCCTTTTTGGCCACCATGGCAATTGTATTTGGAGCCTTTGCTTCGTATGGACAGACTGACTTCAAGCGTCTGGTTGCTTATAGCAGCATCAATCACATGGGCTTTGTTCTGCTCGGTATTGCCGCGGCAGCCACAGCCATCGGTACCAAGGATGCAACAATCGCGCTCAACGGGGCCGTTTTACAGATGTTCAATCATGGTCTCTCCGCGGCTGGCATGTTCTTCCTGGTCGGTGTAATTTATGAGAGAACTCACACGCGCAACCTTGAGGAATTCGGTGGTTTATTCCCTTTGGTGCCGGTGTATGGTGGTATTTTGATCTTCACCAGTATGGCATCTCTCGGACTGCCTGGTTTGAATGGTTTTGTTTCCGAATTCCTGGTGGTGCGAGGTTCCTTCCCGCTTCTGCCAGTCTTTACTGCCATCAGCATGCTGGGCCTGCTGTTCACTGGCGCTTATATTCTCAAGGGCATCCGCAAGGTCTTGCATGGTCCGCTGAATGAGCATTGGGCTCACGGTGAACATCGTCTGACCGAAATCAACACGCGCGAGATCCTGGTTATGGCTCCGCTCATGGTCATGATCCTGGTCCTTGGCATTTGGCCAATGGGCTTGCTGGACGTGATCAATAAAGCCATGGTTATGCTGTTTCACTAGAGCGAGGTGCACAAATGCAATTTCCGATCCTGAGCCTTATCGTTTTTGCCCCGCTGGTTATTGCGGTTCTCATGCTCCTGATGAAACCGGAGCGCAAAACAGAGATTCGTGTTACAGCATTGGCGGCGGCTGTTTTTGATCTGACCCTCTCAGCCTGGGTTTTTTACCAGGTGTATTTTCATCCATCCTTGCAATATCAGTTCGTAGAGAAATATGACTGGCTGCCAGCCCTTGGTATTTCCTACCATGTTGGTGTGGATGGGATGAGCACCCCGCTTGTCCTGCTGACCGGTATCGTCATGTTTACTGGCGTACTGATTTCATGGGGCATTGATGATCGTCCGCGCGAATTTTTTGCCTTCCTGTTTTTACTGGCTGGCGGCGTGTTTGGGGTGTTTGTTTCGCTTGATTTGTTCATGTTGTTCTTTTTCTACGAAATTGCCGTTTTCCCAATGTACCTGCTGATTGCCATCTGGGGTTGGAAGGTTACGCGCGAATACGCAGCCATGAAGCTGACCCTTTACTTGTTTATTGGCTCTGTTTTTGCCCTGGTCGGTGGTCTGGCGATGTACTTCACCAATTACCAGATGCATGGCGTCTTGACATTTGACATGCTCCAATTGGAAAAAGCGGGTTTCTCCTCCAGCTTTCAATACCTGTGGTTCATGCCGGTCTTCATGGGTTTTGCAATCCTGGGTGGTATCTTCCCCTTCCACAACTGGTCACCAGATGGTCACGTCGCGGCCCCAACAGCTGTTTCCATGTTTCACGCGGGTGTTCTTATGAAACTGGGTGCGTTTGCGGCCTTGCGGGTGGGTATCATGCTGTTACCCGAAGGCGCCAAGCAATGGGGTTGGCTCATTTTTGGTCTGGCCATGGTCAATGTGGTCTACGGTGCCTTTATCGCCATGATCCAGACTGACCTGAAATACGTGATCGGCTTCAGTTCGGTCAGTCACATGGGTCTGGTTTCACTTGGTTTTGCAACTCTGACGCGCGAAGGCATAACCGGCGCCGGGATGCAAATGTTCTCCCACGGTGTGATGACGGCTCTCTTCTTTGCAGCAGTGGGCATGGTTTATGACCGGGCTCACACCCGCCAGATTCCTGAACTGGGAGGCATGGTTAAACCTTTGCCATGGGTGGCGATTGCTTTCATCATTGGTGGTTTGGTCTCGATGGGTATGCCCGGTTTCTCTGGTTTCGTGGCCGAATTTCCAATTTTCATGGGTGTCTGGCAGATCAGCGGGCTGGCTGCCATCATAGCCTCGATTTCAATTGTTATAACAGCGGCTTATGTTCTACTTGCAATCCGTCGTGCCTTTTTCGGCGATATGCCGGCGCAGTTCGAAGGTCATATCGGCGCAATATCTGTTTTGGATAAAGTTGCCCTTGTGACCCTATGTCTCATCATGATAACCCTGGGTGTGTTCCCGAATGTCATGGTGCCGATGGTCTCGCAAGGCGTCCAGAACGTACTGCGCTTGCTGGGAGGTGCATAAATGAGCATCAATCTTCTGGCTATCCTGCCTGAAATTCTTCTGCTCGCGGTGGCTATTCTGGTGCTTGTCCTGGACCCGTTTTGGAAGGACGAAAACCGCCGTGTGAACCTGGGTTGGCTGACTGCCGGTGGTTTGACCGCCACATTGGTGATCAGTCTGCTGTTTGATCAACCTTCACAGCCTGCCCTGGCCTTTGGTGGTATGGTCCGCTACGATTGGCTGGCGTTTGTCTTCAAGATGATCTTTATTTTTGGTGCAGCCATCACAGCCCTTTTCATGATGGATGTCGATAAAGTTGGCAAGCGTGCCGAAGCCTATTTGCTGCTTGTAGCAGCTACCATCGGGATGAATCTCATGGCGGCTTCTGCTGATCTGGTCATGCTTTATCTGGCCCTTGAATCGACTTCAATCCCGATGTACGTGTTGGCGGGGTTCCTGCTTGATGATAAGAAATCCACTGAAGCAGGCTTTAAATACCTGTTGTTTGGTGCGATGACCTCAGCGATTTTCCTGTACGGGCTTTCGCTTGTGTATGGCTTTTCTGGTACCACCCAGTTCGCAAATATGGCCAGCTACTTCGGCACATTGAACCCGGTTTCATTGGGAGTACTATTCTTGATTGTGGTAGGCCTGGGCTTTAAGATTTCATTGGTTCCGTTTCATTTCTGGGCACCAGATACCTATGAAGGCGCTCCCACTCCTATTGCAGGCTTTTTATCCACAGCTTCCAAAGCGGCTGGTTTCTCAGTTTTAATTCGTTTATTCCTGACGGCTTTCCCACTGGTGGCGATTGATTGGCAGATCCTGCTGGCCATCCTGGCGGTCCTGACCATGACCCTGGGTAACCTGGTGGCGCTTGCTCAAACCAATATCAAGCGCCTGATGGCTTATTCAAGTATTGCGCATGCTGGATACGCCCTGATTGGCCTGGTAGCTAATAACAAATTAGGCGTGACAGGTGTGATTTATTACCTGGTAGCCTATGTTTTGACCAACCTGGCTGCCTTTGGCATCATTATGGCCTTTGGCAGGGTGACTGGCTCGGATGAAATTCGGGCTTATGACGGCATGAGCCGGCGCTCGCCGTATCTGGGATTGGCTATGTTAGTGGCCTTCCTGTCTCTTTCCGGTATGCCCCCGTTTGGTGGATTTATGGCCAAGATGCTGGTTTTTGCCGGCGCAATCCAGGCCGGCTGGTATTGGTTGGTGATTGTAGGTGTGCTCAATTCCATTATCGGCTTATATTATTACCTGACGGTTTTGAAATATGTTTATCTCTATCGCCAGCCCGGTGAAAATGAAGAATCACAGCCTATCGCAGTATCCAGGCCGTTTGTGCTGGCGCTCGTTGTTCTGACGCTCGGTATTATCCTGGTGGGCTCCTTCTTTGCGCCCTGGTTCGGATTCTCATCCAACGCCGCCATGAGTTTGTTCTAAGCCTCCACCCCACCCCAATCCATAATTGGATTGGGGTGGGAATTGCTTTTCAGCTTTACTGATAAAAAACCTTTGTGATATAATCCGCAACCATGAGTGTGCCAAGAGACCCTAAGGACCGCCAGCAGTATGCCTATAACCTGACCATGGCGGCAGTTGCCGGACAGGTTGGGTGCTTGACCCTGGTCATTATTTTTGGAGCGCTGATTGCGGGGTTATGGTTAGACCGTTCTTTTGCAACAAAACCGCTTTTTACGATCTTGTTTATGATTGCCAGTATGCCGGTTACGCTATATGTGATGTTTCGCGTTGTGCAAGGCGCAACCAAAAGGATCCGGCCTGTACTGGATAAGAAGAACCACGAAAATCTTGAAGGAGGTAGCGAATCGTGACTGAGACTCCAAAACAAAGAGTGTGGGGCCGTTGGGTCGTGCTTGCGGCAGTCGTCCTTGGTTTGTTCCTGTTCACAGGCTTTTTTGGCCTGGGGCTGGGCATCAAGGTGGTAATGCCGTCGGTGGTTTTGCCCGCGGAACCGCTGACGGAGCCAATCCAAACGCCGCTTGGCCCGTTCTTCATCAGCGGCACTTTGATCGCCTTGTTATTCGCCGATGTATTGATTTTTGCATTGGCAATAGCGATCAGTTCGGCGATCAAAAAGGGAAATCTGATCCTGACCGGCATCGTCGGTGCAGTAGAAGCCCTGCTTGAAATGCTGCATGGAATGACCGAAGGCACTGCCGGAAAGTGGACAAAATCCATTTTTCCCTGGTTTGCCACCATTACGCTGATTGTAATGATTGCCAACTGGACCGAACTGATCCCAGGTGTTGAGACGATTGGCAAGCTGGAAAAATCTGCCCATGGCGAATATGCTGTTCAGCAGGTGGGTCCAATTCAGTCGATTGTCAAAGCCGAAGAAGGAAAGGGAGAATATCTCTTGATTCCTTATGTACGCGTGGTCTCAACCGATCTGAACTTTACGGTAGCATTGGCGCTTGTTGCGGTGACCATGATCCAGGTATTTGGTATTCGCTCCCAGGGTGGAGCCTATTTTTCCAAGTTCTGGAATACCGGTACGGTGTTTTCCAAACCGATTTTTGGCGTGATTGACTTCGGCGTAGGTCTTTTGGAAATTGTTTCTGAATTTTCCAAAGTCCTCTCGTTTGCCTTCCGTCTTTTTGGTAACATCTTCGCAGGGTCGGTCTTGCTGTTCGTTATCGGTTCGCTCGTGCCGGTGTTCGCGCAGTCCATTTTCTATTTGTTGGAATTCTTCGTAGGTGCCATCCAGGCTTTCGTGTTTGGCTTGCTGGCAATGACATTCATGGCTCAGGCGACCCAGGGTCATGGTGGCGAACACCACGAAGAAGCTCACGCATAGTTTAGGGCGGTTTCGCCCGGGCGATTTGCGTATGCAAATCGATCTCAATTTCAATTTGGCGCGATTTGCACATGCAAATCGCCCCGCCCGAAAATCATACGGAGGAGTTTAGTTATGGATGCTGCAGCTGCGAAATTGATTGGCGCTGGTCTGGCCATGATCGGTGCTATTGGAGCCGGTGCTGGTATTGGTATTGTTGCCAGCGGTGCTGTGCAGGCGATGGGCCGCAACCCAGATGCCACCGGCACAATTCAGACCAACATGATTCTTGGCATCGCGTTTGCTGAAGCGGTTGCCATTTACTGCCTGGTCGTCGCCCTCTTGATCCTGTTTGTCTTCTAAAAGAAGACTGGGAGGCTACTTTGGAAGCACT